>JABFRB010000034.1 GCA_013141385.1 Bacteroidales bacterium
ATTCAAGACACGCTAACCAAGGAAATATTTAAGTTTATCGCACCTACTTCAGAAATTATGAGTAGTCCTCTTGCTCCTTTAATAAAAAATTGGAATTTGCTACCGCACTAATTGTCACAAGTCAGGACAGCCTATTTTGGTAATAATGCCAAAATTAGTTGGTGATTTTGTTTTTATCTCATAAAAATTTCTTTAGAAATCCTCTCTCACAAATGGGTGGAGAGGTTTATAAAGAAATTTTTTTCATCATCTATTGAAACACCCTCCAATAGAGTATCAGTAAACTCAGTAAGAACAAGAGGTGTATGAGTTTTTAACAACTATTTTTGGCATATATACCATATTTTTGTCGGGGTGATCCGACTCGAATGGACGACCACCACGCCCTAGCGTGGTATACTATCCGACTTTTGACTCTAAATCGTTAAGAAGTCTTTGCGCACCACGCTTCTTGATTTTGCGTTCAAGGGTCATTGCTTCCGTTCGAGTGTTAAAGGGTTTATAGTAGATAAGCCTCCAAGGCATTCCTTTCGCCGCAAAAGTTGTTTTACCCCTGTTGTGCTCCTGAAGCCTTATCTCAAGATTTTGAGAGGAGCCAGTATAGTAAACACTAAGTTTGTCGCTATACAGTATATAAGTATAAAACATAAACATATCAAAAAAGGGGCAAATGCCCCTTTAATCTGGTCGGGGTGATCCGACTCGAACGGACGACCACTTGCACCCCATGCAAGTACGCTAGCCAACTGCGCCACACCCCGATTAACTTCTTTGGCTGTAACTCCAGTTAGCGAACGACCACCACGCCTAAGCGTGGTACGTTAGCCAACTGCGCCACACCCCGATTGTTTTAGCGGATGCAAAAATAGATTCTTTTTTTGATTTCAGAAAACTAAAAGATTCTTTTTTTGTTAATTGTACAGTGTTAGTTTGTTTAAGCGGCATTCATTAACTTTGACAATTGTTTTTTAACCAAATAACTATGGAACTATTTAAGCCATTGAATAATATGGATAGTAACAAGAATACTTCAAAGAAAGAGCTACCAGTTGAAAGAGTTAAAGTACTAATTATTGGTTCGGGGCCTGCAGGGTATACCGCTGCTATATATGCTTCGAGAGCAAACCTCAACCCTGTACTTTACGAGGGTATTCAACCTGGAGGGCAATTGACAACAACAACTGAGGTTGATAATTTTCCTGGTTATCCCAATGGGATTACTGGTCCAGAGATGATGGAAGATTTAAAGAAACAGGCTACTCGTCTTGGTGCTGATATTCGTTTTGGTATTGCAACATCTGCTGATTTATCATCGCAACCTTATAAAATAACAATTGATGACGAAAAAATTATTGAAACGGAAGCATTAATTATTGCTACTGGAGCAACTGCAAAATATTTAGGGCTAGAATCGGAGGAAAAATACAAGGGTCAAGGAGTTTCTGCCTGTGCTACCTGTGATGGTTTCTTCTATAAAGGACAGGAAGTAGCTGTTGTTGGCGGCGGCGATACTGCAGCAGAAGAAGCTACCTATCTTTCAGGGCTTTGTAAAAAAGTATACCTAATTGTTCGCAAACCATATTTACGCGCTTCAAAGGCAATGCAGGAGAGAGTGATGAAAACGCCTAACATTGAAGTGCTTTTTGAACATACAACAAAAGAAATTCTAGGTGATGTTAATGGCGTAACTGGTGTTCTCCTCGAAAATATATCCAAGGGTGAACTTGCGAAGAAGGATATAACCGGATTCTTTGTAGCAATAGGACACCAACCCAATTCTGATATTTTTAAACCTTGGATCGAAACTGATGAGGTTGGATATATTAAAACAATACCAGGTACTAGTAAAACTAATATCTCGGGAGTATTTGCTTGTGGTGATGTTCAGGATCCACACTATCGTCAGGCAATTACCGCTGCAGGATCTGGTTGCATGGCTGCTATTGATGCCGAAAGGTATATTGGAGAACGAAAGTTTTAATCAAAATAAAAAAGCCCCAATCGGGGCTTTTTTGATATTGAATTGCTTTTAGAATTGAGCAACTTTGACTTTATCGTACTTTCCTGCTAAAAGTTTATCGCGACATTCAGCGAATGCAGCAATAGTTTGCTTCACATCATCTAATGAGTGCACAGCAGTAGGTATAAGGCGTAAAAGAATTTGACCTTTAGGTATTACAGGATATACTACTAATGAGCAAAAAATGCCATAATTCTCTCTCAGATCAAATACTAGATTCGCAGCTTCTGGAACTCCTCCTACCATGTAAACAGGAGTAACTGGCGATTCAGTTTTGCCAATATCAAATCCCATTTCCCTAAGACCTTTTTGAAGGGCGTTAACCACTTCCCAAAGTTTTTCCTTAAGTTCAGGTTTGGACTGTAGAAGTTCTAAACGCTTAAGCGCTCCATAAACCATCGGCATTGGAAGCGATTTTGCATATATCTGCGAACGAAGATTATAGGTTAAATATAAAATAACCTCCTCCTCAGCAGCTACAAAACCACCAATTCCTGCCATACTTTTTGCGAATGTGGAGAAGTAGATATCAATTTTATCCTGAACTCCAAAATGTTCACCAGTACCTGCACCTGTTTTACCCATGGTTCCAAATCCATGAGCATCATCAACAAGTAAACGGAAGTTAAATTCATTCTTAAGTTCAACAATTCCTTTTAGGTTCCCTAAATCACCGGCCATCCCAAAAACTCCTTCTGTAATAACTAGAATACCTCCGCCAGTTCTTTCAGCCCACCTAGTTGCACGTTCTAATTGTTTACGGCAACTTTGAATATCGTTATGTGGAAAAACAAACCTTTTACCTGGAAATAGCCTTAAACCATCAATTATACAGGCATGTGCATCTGAATCGTAAACAACAACATCATTCCTGCTAAGGAGAGCATCAATTATTGATACCATACCCTGATAGCCATAGTTTAGAAGGTAGGCTGCAGGTTTTCCAACAAAAGCAGCTAGTTTTTGCTCCAACTCCTCATGCTTACGGGTTTGACCGCTCATCATTCGGGCACCCATAGGATACGCCATACCGAATTGAGCTGCTGCTTCAGCATCAGCTTTACGAACCTCGGGGTGGTTCGCTAACCCTAAATAGTTATTCAAACTCCATGTAAGAACTTCTTTTCCACGAAAATTCATTCTTGGTTTGATTTCCCCCTCAAGTTTTGGAAAGGCAAAATAGCCATGAGCCTGATTCTGCCACTGTCCAATAGGACCCATCCCTTTTTTGATCTTATCAAATATATCCACGATTGTAATTATTTGGTTGGTACAATTATTAATTAAAATCTAACAAAAGTACATTTTTTTGATTACTAACAAAAGATTTGTTTTTTTCAATAGAATATATTGGGTTATATGATTGATATTTAGAGAGATGAAAATATTACTAAAAATATTTTCATACTTCCATTAAGAAATCCCCAAATTCTATAGACTTTGTTAAACTTGTAAATTAGACTTATCAGATTGTAACCAATAGTTAGCTTGGACTATATAGATCTAATGTATTAGACTAATTTTTTAGATATCTAGCCTTAACCTAGGTGATTTGAAAAGTGAAATTTAGTTAAACGTAACATAAAAAATCAACTTTTGGTAAAAAAAATGTTCAGTTTAACTATTTCTTTCTAACTTTGCCTGCTTATTAGAAAGTGGCGTATACAATAAAATAGCCCTTTTCGGTTATTAATAAATCTTGCCTTTGAATTGAAAACTATGATGAAAAAAAGTAATGTTTTGTCTTGTCTATTATTGCTAAGTATACTATTACTTAGCTGTAGCGGATTTGAAAAAGTTCTAAAGAGTAAAGACTATAATTATAAGTATAAAAAGGGATTAGAGTATTTCAAAAAAGGAGATCATTATCGTTATACTGCTATTTTTGAACAGCTAGCGCCTATTTATTCTGGAACCCTAAGAGCAGATACTGTTCAGTATTATTATGCATTAGGGAATTATAATCAGGGTGATTACATTTTGGCCGGACATTATTTTGATACCTTCAGAAAAACATATCCGAGAAGTGTTTTTACTGAAGAAGCAGAGTATATGTATGCTTATTGTTTTTATGAATCTTCCCCTCGACCAGATCTTGATCAAGATAATACCTTTTCTGCAATTGCTGCATTTTCTGAGTTTTTATCAAAATATCCTAATTCAGATAAGAAAAACGATGTAAGTAAATATCTGAATGAACTGAAGGAAAAACTTGTTGAAAAGTCATACCTTAGTTCTAAACTATACTATAATGTAAGTGAATATAAAGCAGCAATTGTTGCTCTTAAGAATAGTCTGAGAGATTTTCCGAATAGCAAATATCGTGAGGAACAACTTTTTCTAATAGTAAAATCTGCATACACTTTGGCCGATAATAGCGTTCGCACCAAGCAAAAGGAGAGATACCAATCTGCAATTGATGAGTATTATACATTTATAGGTGAGTATCCTCAAAGTGAATACGCTAAGGAAGCAAAAAAGATGTATGAAGCATCTATGAAATTTTTAGGAAACTAAATTGAAACTTGATATATGGATTTCAAAAAAACCAATGCCAGTTCTACAACTGTAACTCGTGATTTAGACAAACTCGATCGCGAAACCAATAATGTATATGAGAGCGTCAGAGTTATCTCTAAAAGATCCAATAAGATTGGTCAGGAAATGAAGCAGGAATTAAATCGTAAACTCGAAGAGTTTGCTTACTATACTGATAATCTTGAGGAGGTTTTTGAAAATCGTGAGCAGATAGAAATTTCTAAATTTTACGAGAGATTACCAAAAGCAGCGCTCATTGCCACCCAAGAATTTTTGGAGGGAAAATTATATTATAGAAAAGGCACTACCAACGAGGAGAAACAGTAATTAACCCATGAGGCTCAAGGGCAAAAATATTATTTTAGGTATAACCGGAAGTATAGCAGCATATAAGGCTGCTATACTTATTAGGTTGCTTGTTAAAGAGGGGGCTGAGGTTAAAGTGATTATGACCCCATTGGCAAAAGAATTTATCACTCCGCTCACTCTTGCTACCCTTTCAAAGAACCCTATTTTAGTTGATTTTTTTAATCCCGAGAATGGTGATTGGAATAGCCATGTTGACCTTGGTTTATGGGCAGATCTATATCTTATAGCGCCAGCATCAGCAAATACTATGGCTAAAATGGCTAGTGGGGTTGCAGATAATCTATTGCTTACAACATATCTTTCGGCAAAATGCCCAGTAATGGTTGCCCCTGCGATGGATTTGGATATGTATAATCATCCTGCAACCCAAAAGAATATTAAAGTTTTACAAAGTATTGGCAATATTGTGATTGAGGCTGCAACAGGAGAATTGGCAAGTGGACTTACAGGTAAGGGCAGAATGGAAGAACCTGAAAATATACTAACCTCTGTTATCAGTTTTTTTTTGAATGAAAACAGGTTTTCGAATATCAAGGTTTTAGTAACCTCAGGACCTACCTTTGAACCTATTGATCCTGTTCGTTTTATAGGAAATCATTCCTCAGGTAAAATGGGTTCATCCTTGGCCGAATCCTTGGCTCGACAAGGAGCTAAGGTTATATTTATTACCGGCCCTGCTAAAGTTATCCCTAATCACTCTAATGTTGAAGTAATATCTGTAAAAACAGCAGAAGAGATGTATAGTGCAGCAATAAGCAATTTTCCATCAGTTAATGGAGCAATTATGGCTGCTGCAGTTGCCGATTATACCCCAACTTCGGTAAGTAATTCAAAGATTAAAAGAGAAGGGGATGAACTAACAATAAAACTCAAACCAACAAAGGACATTGCCGCTTCTTTGGGTAAAACTAAAAGGGAAGATCAATTCCTAGTGGGTTTTGCCTTAGAAACAGATAATGAGTTTGAGAATGCTTATAAAAAATTAAAGTCCAAAAACCTTGATTTTATTGTCCTTAATTCATTAAACGATTCTGGTGCTGGATTCGGTTGTGATACGAATAAAGTAGCAGTTATTGATAGAGAGAATAAAAGATTATCAATAGATTTGAAGTCAAAAACCGAAGTTGCGAATGAAATAATCGACTTTATTGCCGAGAAATTTGATTGGCTTCGGCGTGGTGGAAAATCTTCCCTTTAAAAAAACACCAAATATGCAATTGAAACGCTTATTGGGTCTCTTCTTTATCATTGTGCCTACTTTCCTGACGGCACAAGAATTAAAGTGTAATGTTCAGATCAACTCTCAAAAAATTCAAGGAACTAATCGAACTGTATATCAAACACTTCAAACGGCTATCTATGAATTTATGAACAATACTTCATGGACTAACCATGTATATAATATCGATGAACGGATAGAATGTAATATAGTTATTAACCTTAATGAGCAAATAGGCTCTGATGAGTACAAAGGAACTATTCAGGTTCAGGCTCGTAGGCCAGTATTCAATACATCTTACAATACAACGATGTTAAACTTCCTCGACAACTATTTCGATTTTAGATATTTGGAATTTAATAAGTTGGAATTTAATGAAAACACCCATTTAAATAATCTTACCTCTGTATTAGCATTCTACGCATATATTATTCTCGGAATCGATTACGATTCTTATTCATACATGGGGGGTACAGAATATTTTCAAAAGGCAGAGAAAATTTTGAATAATGCGCAAAATGCACCTGAAAGTGGTTGGAAGGTCTATGAAGGTAATCGCAAAAATCGATATTGGATGATTGAAAATATTTTAGACGAGAAATATCGTCCAATTCGTGAGGTATATTACCGATATCATCGTTTGGGTTTAGATTTAATGAATGAAAAGTTGATAGAGGGGAGAGTTGAAATTGTTGAATGCACGGCTACTATTCAAAAGGTTTTTCGCGACAAACCCGATCCATACCTATTTTATATGCAACTATTCTTCGATGCCAAGAACGACGAACTAGTAAATCTATTTTCAGAATCATACCCGGCTGAAAAAACTCGTGTTCTAAATATTCTTACCGAAATTGATAACGCAAATGCCTCGAAGTATAAGGCAATTATGGAGCAAAAGAACTAACTTACAACCTCTATAATTTAGATCCTTATGCTTAAGAATCTGCACATTCAAAACTATGCATTAATTGATAGACTCGACATTGAGTTTCAACAGGGATTAAATATTATTACTGGTGAAACCGGTGCGGGTAAATCCATACTTTTAGGAGCACTTTCGCTTTTACTTGGACAACGCGCCGATACATCGGTTTTAAAGGATACTAGCAGTAGTTGTATTGTTGAGGGACATTTTAACTTCACCGGGTATAACCTTAACGACTTTTTTGCTGAAAACGATATTGATTACTATGATAATACAATTATTCGTAGACAGATTAATGAATCTGGAAAGTCAAGAGCCTTTATTAATGAAACCCCAGTTAATCTTAATGTTTTAAAAGATTTAGGATCATTAATCATTGATATCCATTCACAGCACGAGAATCTACTCTTAGGAAATGGGCAATTTCAACTAAATGTGCTCGATTCATTCGCCTCATTGGTCGATGATTTAAATAGATATAAGGATCAATTCAAACTATATCAAAACAATAAAATCGAACTCGAAAAACTTTTATTAGAATCAACAAATACTCGCAAAGATTTAGACTATTTCCAATTTCAGTTAAATGAATTAATTCAAGCAAAATTAAAGGTAGGTGAATTGAACGAGTTGGAGATTTTGCAACAGCAACTAACCCATGCAAATGAAATTAAACTATCGCTCCAATCTGTTGCTGATGCATTGACTAATGATACCATTTCTGTTATCAATATGCTTAAAGAGGCAGAATCAAACTTGAGGAAAATCTCAAATTTCTTTCCCGATGCAATTGAACTGGAGAAAAGGATAGAGGGTTGTAGGGTTGAATTAAAAGATATATCCAATGAAATAGCTGTTAAGAACGATAAGGTGGATGTGGATCCATCTCAACTTGAACTTGTAGCCTCTCGGTTAGACCTCTTGTATGCACTTCTTCAGAAGCATAGGCTTAATTCAATTGACAATCTAATATTGTTAAGAGATGAAATTGATTCTAAGGTCAATTTTATCAGCAATCTCGATTTTAACCTTGAGCAGAAAAAGAAAAAGCTTGCAGATATTGAAAAGCAACTTGATACTTTGTCTCAGACATTAACCAAAAAGAGAAAAGTAGCAATACCCATAATTGAGAAAAACATTATTGATTTATTAGTGCAGCTGGGCATTAAACATGCTGCTTTCAAAGTTGATATTCAAAAAACAGATACATTCCAACTCAATGGAGCTGATAGGATAACGTTTTTATTCTCAGCAAACAAGCAGATTCCTTTACAAGAACTATCTAAAGTTGCTTCTGGTGGAGAACTTTCAAGATTAATGCTTAGTTTGAAATCAATGATGATAAAATCATCAGGGTTACCCACTATTATTTTTGATGAGATTGATACTGGTGTATCTGGTGAAATTGCCGACAAAGTTGGTAATATCATTCACGATATGGCTAACGGTATGCAAGTGATTAATATTACTCATTTACCGCAGATAGCATCTAAAGGGAAAAACCATTTTCTTGTATATAAGGACAATCACTCTGCCAATTCAACAACAAAGATTAAACTACTCGATAGCAAAGAACGTGTGATAGAGATTGCAAAAATGTTAAGTGGCGAAAAACTCACAGAAGCGGCACTAACAAATGCAAAGGAACTGCTATCGATGAATGGTAATTGATTATTTTAGCCTGAGCTCGATATAAGAAATGTAATAATATGTTTATTTGCAGAGACATATAATTATTTTGTGTGATGATGGAAGGTTGGAATGATGGAACAATGGAACTGGAGCGAAGCGGAACTCGACGAAGTCAAAATAAGGGGTTAGATTCTTACTTATTTCTTCCATTTATCCAATATTCCATTTTTCCATTGTTTCAAATAAAATAAATTGATTGATATATGGATTGATACACTGTTTTTTACGTCGAACTCACGTTATATTAAGTTGTCATTTTGTTTCATCTTTACTGTTATTTTAAACAAACTTTCTATTAAGGTGTTATTTGAGGTACTAACTAAATAGCTTAAGCATGTCTAATAATTTACTTAAAGGGAAAAAAGGGCTCATTTTTGGAGCCTTGAATGAAAAATCTATTGCATGGCAGGTTGCTGAACGTGCTTATGAAGAAGGTGCAGTATTTGTGCTTACAAATACCCCTGTTGCAATGCGTTTGGGTAATATTAACGACTTAGCTTTAAAGTGCAATACAGTTGTAATTCCAGCCGATGCAACAAAAGTTGAGGATATTGAACATCTCGTAAAAGAGACAATGAAAATTCTAGGTGGAAAAATTGATTTTGTTCTTCATTCAATAGGTATGTCGCCTAATGTTCGTAAAGGCAAAACTTATGATGATTTAGATTACGAGTATTTACATAAAACATTAGATATCTCTGCGATATCGTTCCATAAATTGCTTCAAGTTTGTTGGAAGCTTGATGTAATTAACCCATGGGGCTCAGTTGTTGCACTTTCATATATTGCGGCGCAACGTACGCTTTATGGCTATAATGACATGGCAGACGCAAAAGCGTTATTAGAGTCTATTGCTCGAAGTTTTGGCTATATCTATGGTCGCGAACGAAGGGTTAGAATCAATACAATTTCACAATCACCAACAGAAACAACTGCTGGAAGTGGAGTTATGGGATTCGATTCACTAGTTGATTTTACTGATCGTATGTCCCCATTGGGAAATGCTGATGCATATGAGTGTGCAAACTTCTGTGTTACCCTTTTTAGCGATTTAACTCGAAAAATTACAATGCAGAATCTATTCCATGATGGAGGTTTTTCGAGTATGGGTATGAGTAATAGGGCAATGGCTGTTTATAATAAAAATTTAGAGGAGTGTAGAGATTGCAAGTAGATAACAAATAAAAACCCCGGCTTTCCGGGGTTTTTATTTGTTATCCTAGATATGTTTTTAGCAGTTTACTCCTTGATGTATGGCGTAACCTCCGAATGGCTTTTTCCTTAATCTGGCGAACCCTTTCACGTGTTAATCCGAATTTTTCACCAATCTCCTCAAGGGTCATTTCCTGACAACCAATGCCAAAGAAAAGTTTAATAATATCGCGTTCACGTTCGGTAAGTGTTGCTAAGGCACGCTCAATCTCCTTGCTTAATGACTCATTAATAAGAAGTTTGTCGGCGTTTGGAGAATCACTATTGATCAGCACATCAAGTAGGCTATTATCTTCGCCATCTACAAATGGTGCATCAACAGATACATGCCGTCCACTAACCCTTAGGGTGTCAGTTATTTTTTCCTTAGGGAGTTCAAGCAAATCAGCTAATTCTTCAGGCGATGGAGTACGTTCAAACTCCTGTTCGAATTTTGAGAAAGCTTTATTTATTTTATTTAAGGAACCAACCTGATTCAAGGGTAAACGAACAATACGAGATTGTTCAGCTAATGCCTGTAATATCGATTGGCGAATCCACCATACAGCATACGAGATAAATTTAAAACCACGAGTTTCATCAAACTTTTCGGCAGCTTTAATGAGACCAAGATTTCCTTCATTAATTAAATCGGGTAGGCTAAGTCCTTGATTTTGATATTGTTTGGCGACGGAAACGACAAAACGCAAATTAGCTCTTGTTAATTTCTCAAGAGCTTCTTGATCCCCTTTTTTAATTCGCTGGGCAAGTTCAACTTCCTCTTCAACTGTTATAAGTTCTTCTTTTCCAATTTCCTGCAAGTACTTATCCAGTGAGGCGCTCTCCCTGTTAGTAATTGATTTTGTTATTTTTAACTGTCTCATTTCGGGTCTGTAAAAATTTTTGCGAAGTTATGCCATTTTAGTATTATAATCAAATCATTACTAATCGAAAAATCAAGGATTTCAAAATAAATTAATCAATTCCAATTGCATAGTATGCAACTACACCATTTGGATAAACCCCTTCAATTAGTACTCCTCCAGATGAAATTCCAATAATACGATTGATATCATCAACTGTTTTTATTGGAGTACGGTTAATTTTGGTAATAATATAACCCTCTCTAATTCCACCCTGCCTTAGCTTTCCATCTCTTAGTCCAGTAATCTGGACACCGTAATTAATACCTAAATCATGTTTAATTCGATCTGATATTTCATTAAAATCGGCACCTAATAAATTTAATGATTCATCGATTTTGTATGTGCCTAATCCGCCCTTCATGTTACGTAATGTTGCCGAGAAATGTTTCTTATTATTGCTGCGATTAACAATAATATCAATTTGTTGATCAGGTCTATACTTACTAATCTGCTCTTGAAGTTGGGAAGGGCTGTTTACCTGTGCCCCATTTATTTCTAGGATAACGTCACCTTTTGATAAACCAGCTTGTTCAGCTGCACTCCCTTTATAAACTCCATCAACTAAAACCCCTTTTATCTCCTTTATCTTGTATTTCTCTGCGGTTTCGGAATCCAATTCTTTTGTTTTTACACCAAGAATGGCTCTTTGAACCTCTCCAAACTCAATTAAATCGGTAACAATTTTTTTAGCAATGGAAGATGGTATTGCAAATGAATAGCCAGAATATGATCCGGTTCTCGAA
The DNA here is from genome assembly GCA_013141385.1 of Bacteroidales bacterium. NCBI lineage: Bacteria > Pseudomonadati > Bacteroidota > Bacteroidia > Bacteroidales > Bacteroidales bacterium. Next base: position 11,627 of record JABFRB010000034.1, read on the forward strand.
GCAATAGCTGTATTTATACCAACCAGTTCCCCTTTAAGATTAACTAATGCGCCTCCGCTATTTCCAGGATTAACTGCTGCATCAGTTTGTATAAAGGATTCTATTGCATAACTATCCTGGATAATTTGAATATTACGGGCTTTTGCGCTTATGATACCTGCTGTTACAGTTGAAGTTAAATTAAAAGGATTTCCAATTGCTAAAACCCATTGTCCCACCTTAAGATCATCAGAATTACCAAAAGCAATAAAGGGTAAATCATTAGCATCGATTTTGAGTAATGCAATGTCTGTATTGGGATCGCGACCAACTAGTTTAGCATCATAAGTTCTTTTATCATTAAGGATTACTTTAATTTCCTGAGCATTATCAATAACATGATTGTTTGTTACAATAAAGCCATCCCTTGTGAGGATAACGCCTGAGCCAGAACCTAATATCGGTTCAGGGTTTGGATTGTTTCTGAGACCAAAAAAATAATCGAAAAGTGGGTTTCCCGATGAGTATAAACTATTATCCGAGTACGCTGTCATAACGTGAACTACAGCGTCAACACTTTTCTCGGCAGCAATAGTAAAATCAGTTGTGTTCGAGTCACTTTGTAGTTCTCGTGTGTAGTAAACTTTCTCGGATTTTTGCGGTTGAATTGTTTCCGATCTTACTTTAAAAAAATAATTACTTACTGCAATTGCAATTAAACCACCAACAATTGCAGAAACCATAGGAATAATAATTCTCTGCGTTCTCATAATTTTTAATATTTTAGGTTTAACACAATATTATAACGCTCAAACCTTATACCTTGTGATATTTGATTGATAAATCTTAACAAAGATTAGCTGAAACTGACAGTTTTTCAGTTAATTGAAAAAGAGAAAAGGAGTAGTTAATAGGTTATATATTTGAAAGGTAGATGAACTATTTCGGAAAATGATTCTCCTGTTTCTTTCATATCCTCATCATTAAAGTGATAAAACCAGTTAACAAAAATTGATTGTTTATTCTTGTGGATTTCGTAACAAATAGATAGGATATCAAGAATTCTTTTTGATGAAGCAGTGTTAAAATACTCCATTTTGAAAACTAGTATAGTTTCTTTATTGGGCTCCTTTACGTATTCCCTAAACCATTTTAGTACGGGTTCGAAAAATTCATTTGGGTTTTCAGGAAGCGATTTTCCGTAAAATTCAAAACGACTCATCTCTTTATCAAGATTTACCTCTAAACTTTCGTTGGTGGCTTGAATTCTTAACGGTATAATCATAACTATTTATTGTATTGGTAAAGATATTAAAGAAAATAAACTACTCCTGATTTGAATGCAAAGATAAGAATATTCAGTTTAGAGAAAAATCTCTTTTTATTAAATGGTAATTTGCCCATCAAAAACATGTGTTGCAGGGCCTTTTAGCCAGATTTCATTGAACTCAAAATCATTTACTTTATGGAACTTTATAGTCAATTTACCACCTTGAGTATTGATAGAATATTCCGATTTATTGTCTTTTGTTTGGTGGTTAACTGCTATTGCAGAAGCTACTGAACCTGTTCCACAAGCAAGCGTTTCTGATTCCACACCTCGTTCATAGGTTCTAATGTTGATGAGATTTTGAGATAGATCAACGAAATTAACATTTGTCCCCCCATTTATAAGGTTAAAGGAATTCCTAATTTTTTTGCCTTCACTGTTCACGTCAACCTTACTTACATCGTTTACAAAGCAAACGTAATGAGGGGATCCTGTATTTATGAAATAGTAGTCTGAACCAATTTCAATACCCTTTATATCCTGCATTTTAAGGTTAACCATTCTCTCATCTTCAATATTTGCGGTGTGTTCACCATCAATACCTAAGAAATGGGTGCTAGTGCCAATAATTCCAATCTTATGGGCAAAAAGAGTGATACACCGACCTCCATTTCCACACATGGTTGATTCATTTCCATCGGAATTGTAGTAACGCATATAAAAATCTGCGTTGGCAAATGTTTCAAGAAGCATTAGTCCATCAGCACCGATTCCAAAATGTCGATCACAAAGTTTTTTAATTAGGACAGGTTCCTTTGTGAAAAAACACGATCTGTTATCTATAATCACAAAATCGTTACCTGCTCCGTGATACTTGGAAAAGGGAAAGTTCATGGTTAATTGAGTTTTTATTTAATATCGTATATGAGGAAATTTAAAAATGCCTAAAATGGAATGACAACATTAACTTAAGGCTGTTGCTATTTTAAATTTAATTGATGTTCATTCATAGAGATATTCATTTTGGAGTTAACCTTGATAATCCAATTTAATCTTTAGCACTTTAGGCATTCAAAGTATTTAATCACTTTTTCCTTTTACTTACTTACCACTTCAATCTCAACCCTCCTGTTAAGAGCTCTACCCTGTTCCGTATCGTTGGATGAAATTGGTATAGTATTGCCAAAACCTCTTATCTGTATGTTACTAAATCCATTTTCAATTAAGAATCGTGCAACAATTTTTGCTCTTTCCTCAGAAATTTGAGGATTACTCAGCGCCTCAAGGTCATCTGAATGCCCTTGTACCTCAATCTTGATATTCCCATTATCCTTTAGTAGGCGAATTAATCGGTTGAGTTCAGCAACGGATTCAGAGGCAAGATCTGTTTTGTTTATATCAAATCTAATATTGAGTTCAATCTTCGATCCAATTGCAATTGGTTTGAGTAATACATCCTTAGTTACATTTAAGAAAGTTGTTACCTGATTGAGATTTAGGTTTTCAGAATGATACCAATAGCCATCTGCAAGTATTTCAAGTAAATAATAATCATCTGCCATAAACGAGATACTGTAATCCCCTGTTTGAGAACTTGAGTACATTGAGGTTATCACTGTATTGTTTTTTGTATTAACTAAATTTACTCTCGCTCTAATAGGTGTTAGTGAACTAGCATCCTTAACTGATCCTCTCAGGTTTGTTCTTCTAACTTGCATTATATTAGCTAATTGAGCATCCTGGGTTGATGGACTAAAATTAACCCTTCGGATTTTTTCATCGAATACAAAATTTACTTCAAACTGCTTATAACCATTGAACTGTACTTTGAAGTTATTTTGCCGTAAGTCAAAATTCTCGTAAAATATATTATTTATGTTAACTATATATTGGTCGGTTACAGGTGCAAAAACTACAAACTCTCCATTTTTATCTGTTAAAGTTGTATAAGTTCTACCTTTACTATCAGTTGCAGTGATTCTTATATTAGAAACATCCAACTTACCAAGACCAGAAAGACGACTACGAGAAAGAATAACTTTTCCAAATACCTTATTCTTCTCAACAAATGGAAAATAGAACTTGCCAGATCTATTTATTGATAATTCAAGGCTTTCTGAAGCTTTGGTGAAACTACCTGCCTCTTTCCCTATTGGATTATAGTTGATTTTGTAAATGCCTTCCGGAACTTTGTCAAGTCTGACCCTACCCAAATTATCTGAAAGTAACTCACCAGTTGAAAAATCTCCTGGAATAACACCTTTAACATCAGAACTTACTTTTTCAAAATAAACTAACACATTTTTAATACCTGGCTCATTCTCTTCTTGAATAAAATTACCATTATAATCTTTGAAAAAGCCAAACTCAATATCGTAGTATTTTACTCTAGGTTGGTTAATGTTAAAATCTTTTTTGATACCAACTTCTAAATATAATGATTGGTATGTCTCAATTAATTCTTGCACGTTTACTCGTTTTTGCAGAGAGTAAACCCCTAGGAATTGAAGTTCCCAATTTTTTGGTAAATATACGTTTAATAAACCATTAAGCGTTGAATATGTGGATTTTAGAATCATGTCGTTTGAGTAACTCAACCCAAGATTAACCTTGACAATATCTTTATATACAAACTTGTCGAAAGTAGGAAGAAATTGTATTTTTCGTGTTTGTCTACCTGTTCGTAAATAGTTTATTTGATCGAATGAAGAACGGGGCCCTGATGTGTAGAATGCCATAAACATTAATGAACGGGTTCGCATTGATAAAGAAAGATGATGAAAGAAAAACGATTTGCTATTGTTATCTGGACTTATTTCTAAAAATGGATTTTCTAGTATTTTTGCAATTGCAAATTCAAAACTAGGGGTTATTATAACCGAATTTGCAGTATTCTTAAGTCTTGCGCCAAGTGATGCTTTTGTATTAATGCTTTGAAAATGAGTATTTTCTGGAAATACATTTAATCCTATCGCTACATTGTTTTCAACAATAGGTCCACCGAAAACCTCTACATTATTTGATGCGAAGTGCCTAAGCTGTAACTTGCCTTCTCTTGTAATTAATTCACCTAAATTAAGAATACTTGTATTTTGAAAAGCCAACTGTTTGATATTATTCTGATTGTATAAAGCAACTAACTGGTTTGAGTTGTTTATTCTCCATATAATATTTGATAAAAGTTCGAATTTACCAGCATATGGACTATTCAAATGATTACTACCAAATCGTGATATTATATATGAAGTAAAAGGACCTACAGTTGAACTGTAATTAAATTGAACTCCATACTCATTATGTACTTTCTTGTTATCAAATTCTCTCTGTAGTTGATTAAACGAAGATAGAATAAGAAAACTATGTTGTTTGTTAATGGTAAAACCTGTTCCAATAAAACCAAGTTTTGAATTGTAATTTTCTTTTTGACTTGAATTGTATGCCATACCTGATTGAATAAATAGGTCAGGTAAAAAATGATAGGTGAATGAACTACCAAAATTATAAACGCTAGATTGTAAATTTTTTGTAGCCATCAATTCAGCTTTAACCTTATGACTATTATAGGCAGCATATCCTCCTCTACCATACATGCTACTCTCCAAACTCCTATAACTATCACCCGCTTCCAATGTCCAATGTCCAAAAGTGCCCCCTAAATGCATCCTATTGTTAACAAAAAAATCTTCATTATTCTTTGAGTTAAAGTTACGGTATAGGTAGTATAATTCTGAATTACCCTTAAATAGAGTTTTTCCTTCCAATAGAAGTGAGTAGTTTGGTTTAAGATTAATATCCGCTAAGCCTTGAGCATACAACTCAAATCTTAGTGGCATATCAGTTGATGATATCTCATTTTTAGTAGAGGAATCTATAATCCTAAACCATAATGTATTTTGGTAGGATGTGTCAATAGTAGATACTTTTGCCTGAAGGCTAAATGTTTTTTTACCAAACTGCTCTTCTTGTTTTAACGAAACCCTGAAAGTAAAAAGACTATCTGAAAATGGGGGGATAGATACATCTGAAGAAAAGAGAGCATCTTTTTGATCTCCAATACATAGCAACCTAATACCATCAAAAAGGAAATTAACCAATTCTTCCCTGTTTCCTTTATTTTGAACAAGAACGGAGAATTCGGATGATTTTAATACTGGGTCTAGGAAGAAAATTCTACTGCTGTATTTAACAACAAGCATAGTTTCTCTTGGGATTTTTACAAAACAGTAAACATTTCGGATTGAATTTCCTTTATTATCTGTCAGTGAGGCGATTACGCTATAACCTATATCACCTCTTACTTTACTGGCAACAGCTATTCTAATTGGAATAACTATTGAATCTAAAGGTTGGAGTGTTATTTCCATTTTATTTGCACCAACAACAGACCAACCATCAGGTACTGTAATATTCAGTGTAAAGGTTTCGGAACGATTAGCTTTATTCTTTAAAGTTAGGGTATTAAAAAAGGATTGTTTTGCCGAGGATTGAATTGAATGCTGTAAAAAGGAAGCTTCAATATTTGCTGGTGTATCTGAATAAAGGTAATATTGAGCAAAACATAAATGCGACGAAAACGTTAGTAGTAATAGAACAAATATATGCCTTATCCTAATTGCCATTTACTTTGGAAGAATTCATTAATACAAATGTAAAATTAATTAAAAATATTCTAGTATATATTCTAAATTAGTATAATAATAACCTGATTTAGTATCCAAAAGAGGAGTTACTGTTCCTAGTTCATAGGTAATACCAAAGGTAATATCAAAGTTATCTAATACTCCAGTACCTGACATAAATACTTGTCCTACATTTGTTAGTGAATAGGCTCCATTTGCAATACATGAAGTTTCTAGTGGGTTAAAAATAAGGTTGACAGGAATGAGTCTTAATGAACTTAATGGTAGGTCAGGATTTCCATCATCCGATAAAATAAGCGGATCGCTTGATTTAATCCTTAACTGCCACATCCGACCAATATACCCAGATGTACAATTAATTTTAATTCTACTCCAATTAGTTAAGATTACACCTCCATTATAATGTGAAAGTGAGGATGCAATTAACTGAACTGTTCCTCCTGAAACTTTAATTGTTCCTGTTTGTGAGCGGCAAACAGTTGGTACTACCAATAAACTTACTCCAATAAGTAGCACTACTATATATACATATTTGTTCACCTTGGGATTCATTAACTATTCCGTATTCAATCAATAGAGCCAAGCGATAATCGTTTGGCTCTATTAATTATAACTTTAATATACTTTACATTGGTGTTAATGTCAAAAATATGTTATTAACATAAATATCTGTTGCTAAACTTTGTACTGCAAGAGTTGTCGCTTTCATAGGAGCAACTCCTTGTCCAACTTGCCATGCTACAGTATATATGTGTGAGCCTCCAGCTGGTGCACCTAGCACTGGAGTAATTTCTTGGGTAACACCTAGTCCGTGTAGAGCTCCATCAAGAACTGCACCACCACCAGCGGCAGTAGTTGTATACCCAACATTATCATTAGTGAAGAGAATACTACCAGTTTCAAGTCCAATAAAAGTTGCACTTTCAGTAGCCATTGTTACTTTGTAAGTTCTTGAAGAGGATACCTGAAAAGTTGTAGTAGTTCTAGGTGTTGCAGCTATACCAGTGGTATACTGTGCTATAGTATTGAAAACGAATACAATGTTTCCTCCAGAAGTTACTGTAAGTCGAAGTATAGAGTTAAGAGTTACAGATACAGGAACAACAGCCTGATCTTGTACCATTTGCCCGAAGCAAAACTGACTAAAAATCAGCATGGTAAGAGTGAAAAATAATTTTCTCATAGTCTTATTTATTTATTGGTTAAAATCTTAGTTTAGTTTTTAATTTCAAAAAGTAAAATTATAACAAATTATTAATCTACAAATAAATTAAACACATTTTTTTTGTAAAAGTATACTAATGTTTTACAAATAAGACATTTTTGAATCCAAAAATTACTAATGATTAACACAGAAAAAACCTGATTGTTCAAAGATTAGTTGTGATTTAGTGAATTAATTATCTGATATATAAGTGATGATTTGGATCATTGACTTATTTGTAATAAGAGTTTCCATGTATAACCAATTACAATAAACTTTTCCACTGATTGCCTTAAGGCGAACATGCAAGATCGTCTCGGTTCTTGCGAAATCATAAATCCAGTTCTAATAATTTTATGGATTACAGGCCCTAGCCTGAAATGACAATGGATTATGTGAACAATAGCTAATGCATAATAATCATTAAAAATAATAAGTAAATAAATGTGATTATTAAGTGTCAATATTAGTTATTAATAAACTCTTTATTTACTCAACCATAAATCCAAGAACAAGCACATCATCCACTTGCTGATACTGAGTACCCAGCCAATCTTTCAAGGTATTTTTAAGCATTTCACGCTGTTGAGTGGCTGGAAGAATGGAGATACCAGCAAGAAGATCGACGAATCCTTTTATCATAAATTTACGTCCATCAGCACCTCCAAATTGATCTATAAATCCATCTGAGAATAGGTAGAACCAAGTAGGTTTCTCAATTTTAATTTGATGGGTTGTAAAATCTGTATCATTAACACCATACCCACCACCAATGGATTCCTTATCACCTCTAATTCTATATACTTCAGAATCAGATATGTATACTACGGGATTTTTGGCTCCTGCAAACTCTAGGGTTCTGTTTTTAATATCAACAACACAAAGAGCCATATCCATACCATCTCTATTGTCCGTTTCATCTTGGCGCAATGCTTTGCGTACTCCTTTGTTTAACTCTTTAAGAATTTCGCCAGGTGAATATATTCCTTTACTAACAATTTCGTCCAGAAGATTATAACCTATCATAGAAAGAAATGCTCCAGGAACTCCATGCCCAGTGCAGTCAATTGCTGCTATAGCAAATTTGTCCATGCTTGGGTTAAATTCCTCTTTGCTATTTGAAAGGGGTCTGAACCAGTAGTAATCACCACTAACAACATCACGAGGTCTGAAGAAAATAAATGATTCTGGGAAAACTGCTGTTAAACTTGTTTGAGGGGGGAGTAATGCTTTTTGGATACCCTGTGCATAATTAATACTTTTATTTATATTTTCATTTTGGCGCTGAATGTGGTCACGTTGCTTTTGGATTTCCTCGTTTTGAAGACTAAGTAGTTCGTTTGCTTTTTTCTTATCCCTGTAGTTCTTAAATATAAAAACAGCTAGAATAAGCATAAGAACTAAGAATCCTAATATGGAGTAAATAATAAATTTCTGAATTCGTTCTCGTGCTTGTTGTTCGCGGAATTGTGTTGCTTTTAACTCCACCTCCTTATTTAGTAGGTCAATTCTTATTTGACGTTGCTGGGCTTCTTGCTGAGCCTTCGACAAACTGTCTTGTTTTACATTCACTACCAACCCCAATGAATCCTGTTTCGTTTTAGCTCTAAGTTGTTGGAGTTCCATGATCTGTTTCTGAATTTCACGTTGTCGTTTTTCCATTTCGACCTCGGCCTGTGATTTGCTAACCTCTTTCTCATACTTGGTAGTTATATCTTGAGTTGATAGTTGCTGATCATAGGCCAAATACATGTCATTGTAAATCTTGGTCTTTTGAATATTGCCAAGTTTATCATAATTTGTAGTTAGAAGCTTAGCGCAATTTAATATTAATCGTGGATTGTTAATAGATTTAGCAAGTTCAAGTGCTTCTTCAAGGAGTTCAATGGCCTTTTCGGTTTGATTTAATACTGTATGGATATAAGCAATATCAATAAGCCCCGCAGAAACCTCCGATTTATCGTTCAGTTTTCTGCGAGTTTCAAGGCTTTTCTGAAAATATTCAAGGGCAAGATCTAATCTGTCCATATCTGTGTAAATTAAAGCGATATTGCTGTACACCGCTTTAATGTCACTGTAATTACCTATTTTTTGATTTAATGGAATTGTTTCAAGAAAATAACTAATGGCAACTTTGGAGATACCATTCTCCCAACAAATAAATGCAATTTTATTAAGGTAGAATGCCGCCTGCTGAGAATTATTAGCTAGTTTATATCGAGATACTAACTCTTCGTATTTATCTATTTCATCCTGTTTCTCTTTTGGGAGTTGAATTATTTCTTGCGAGAATACAGGCATTAGGTGTAAAAAAACAAACAAGATAACTAGACTTGTATTTTTTAGATATGTTAAAAATTTAGTAACCACTTGATGATGTGTTTGATGCATCTAAAATAATTTTTATAAAGCAGAATAGTAACACTTGTTCCTTATTGTTTTATTCTGCCTTTTATCATTTATCAAATATACTTTTTATTCAAATACATTGCTATAAAATAGACTATAATTCTTTGTTTTGGATTACTTATGCAATAAATTAGAGATAAAAGAACAGATAAATGAGATTTAAAAAAATGGAAGAAGGAAACTATTGTGTAAGAGTATTTAATATTATAGAAGATGTGAGAAACGATTATTTTACGGATTTTTTAGAGTTTTTTTCTTTTGTATATGCTAGTTTGCTATTTTTCAAATTGATTTTGGTAAACCACTAAAATCGGAATATTAATAAAATATTAAGGTTCAATTAATCAATTATTTATACTTAAGTTAATTTAATGGCTTCAATTCAAAGATTTTTTCATATTTTTATCGAAAATATAAATTGTCGGTTATGTATTATCGAAGATATGTAATACTTGTAGTCTTTTTGACCTTAGTTTTATTACACAAGAACCTAGGTGCGCAAGATTTTGAAGTTGCTCCTGTGAAACTTGAATTCAATGCTGAACCTGGTGAAAATCAAACGAAAACAATTACAGTAAGGAATCATAGTAATAAAAAAGAATCCTTTTTAATAGTTATGAGTGATTTTTTACCCTCTTCTTCCGGTGCAATAAATTACTTGGCACCAAATTCAACAAAAAGATCATGTGCCAACTGGTTAAATATTAATCCTTCTTTCTTTGAGTTGAATCCCAATGATGAAATCCCAATTCAGATTAGCATGATGGTGCCAAATGATCAATACAGCGCTGCTTGGTGTGTAATATATATACAGTCTGCTCAAGAACAGTCATCTTGGAATGCTGAAAAAAATTTAGGAACAGGAATGATTGTTACGGGTAGAATTGGATTATTAATCTACCAGTCTCCAAAATCAAATACTAATCACTCTTTAAAAATTAGCAATCTTGTAGAGGTTACAAAACTTGGAGATAAGGAAAGAGTATTTTCTGCAACTATTGAAAACCTTGGAGAAAAAATTACTAAAAGTAAAGCATATTTAATTGCATCAAATATGAAAACTGCTGAGGAAAAACAATTGCCACCATCTGAATTTGAAGTTTTTCCTAAATTATCTCGAACAATTGAGTTAAGATTGCCTAATTTATTAGTACCTGGATCGTATTCACTTGCTGCAATTCTTGATTATGGTACAAAATATTCCTTGGAGGGCACTCAGATTATAATAGAGGTTAAAGAGCAAACAAACATTGTTAAACCTGATACAATTATTGTTAAGTCAGATACTTTGAAAGTTAAATAGCAAACCTAAATGAGAATATTAAGCCATCTGATTTAACCTGATGGCTTTTTTTCTAAAAATTATATCTAATATGCTTACTTCAATCCTTAAAAAAATATTACTATTTACTCTATTTCTATACATTTCAAATGTTAGTGGTCAAGGATTCGTTTTTATTGAAAAAAAATATTCAAGTGGATTGTTAAAAGAGAAGTATCAGGGGGTTATTATTGGTAAAGATACGATTAGGAGGGGATTGTACAGTTTTTATTATGATAATGGACGGTTAATGCAGGAAGGTTTTTATAAGGATAACAAACCCGATAGTGTATGGCTTAATTATTACTCTGATGGTGCAAGAAAAAGTCTTTTCAACTATCAATCAGGTCTTAAAACAGGCGAATTTATTTTTTGGAATGGCGATGGTACAATTTACCAAAAGGGAACATATAAATTGAATAAGTTGGATGGACTGTTAACTACTTATTTCTCTAATGGGCAGATAGATGCTGAATCGAACTATCAGAAAGGAATGCTAAATGGTATTTCCAAAGTATATAATAATGAGGGAAAACCTAAACTTGTTGCTGAATATAAAAACGACACCCTTAATGGTTTATGGCAAACCTATTATGATACAGGTGAACTAAACTACAAAGGGAGAAAGGTTAATGGAAAGTATCAGGATTCCTTGTATACCTATTTTAAAAATGGACAACTTCAGCGTAAGGCATATTATATAGGAGGTCTTGTTGAGGGTAAGGTAATTGGTTACTATCCTTCAGGGAAAAAAATGATTGTAACATGTTATAAATATGGTAGGCTTGAAGGGATTTCTTCAGAATACCATGAGAATGGGTGCATTGCTGAAGAGGGTTCATATATGAACAATAAAAAGGAAGGATTTTGGAAAAGTTTTTACCCTAATGGGAAGGTTCATAGTAATGGAGAGTTTAAAAATGAATTATTTGAAGGGCTTTGGGTTATTTATCATCCCAATGGCATAGTAAAGCAAAGAGGTTTATACAGGAACGGCAAAGCGAATGGGCATTGGATGTATTTCAATATCTTTGGGAATTTATTACTTGAGGGAGAATATATTGAAAACATGAACCAAGGGATTTGGACAACTTTTTACCCAAATGGTAAGGTTGCTGGTAGAGTTCATTATATAAATGGGAAAGAAATAGGATCGGTTTGGCTTTATAATGAAATAGGCACGCTCCAACGGAAGTTGAGATTAGAGAAAGTGAATTAATCAAAAGGCCGGAAGAAATTCCGGCCTTTTGATTTCCATTTGTAATATAATGGGTTTATTTAGATATCTATCTTAGCATATTTAGCATGTTTTTCAATAAACTCTCTACGTGGAGGTACCTCATCGCCCATTAGCATCGAGAAGATTCTATCAGCCTCAGCCGCACTATCTATTGTAATTTGCCTTAGTATGCGAGTTGCTGGATTCATAGTTGTACTCCAGAGCTGCTCAGCATTCATCTCTCCTAAACCTTTGTAACGTTGAATGTGAACTGAACCCTCTCGGCCTTTACCAATTTCTTCAATAGCCTTGGCTCTATCCTCTTCGTTCCAACAGTATCGTTCTTCTTTCCCTTTTTTAACCAAGTAGAGCGGGGGTGTTGCGATATATAAATGTCCTTCTTGTATCAAATTGAACATATACCTGAAAAAGAATGTCATTATAAGGGTTGCGATATGACTACCATCAACATCGGCATCAGTCATGATAATGACTTTGTGATATCTTAATCCGCTAAGATTTAATGCCTTGCTATCCTCTTCGGTTCCAATGTGAACACCCAAAGCAGTAAAGATATTTTTTATCTCTTCGTTCTCGAAGATTTTATACTGCATTGCTTTTTCCACGTTAAGGATTTTTCCTCGAAGAGGTAGGATTGCCTGAAAACTCCTATCGCGCCCTTGTTTTGCTGTGCCACCTGCAGAATCTCCCTCCACAAAATAAACCTCTGTGAGTGCAGGATCTTTCTCGGAGCAGTCAGAAAGTTTTCCAGGGAGTCCGGACCCTGAAAGAACTGTCTTTCGTTGAACCAGTTCCCTTGCTTTACGTGCAGCATGACGAGCTTGTGCCGCAAGTATTACTTTTTGAACTATTGTTCTAGCATCCTTTGGGTTTTCCTCGAGATAATTGGCAAGAGCCTCACTAACAGCCTGATCTACTGCAAGACTGACTTCTGAATTGCCTAGTTTGGTTTTTGTTTGACCTTCGAATTGTGGCTCGTTAACTTTAACAGATATAATTGCAGTGAGTCCTTCGCGAAAGTCATCACCATTTATATCAAATTTCAGTTTTGTGAGCATACCCGAATCGTCAGCATATTTCTTAAGAGTTCGAGTTAGAGCTCTTCTAAAACCAGTTAAGTGTGTACCACCTTCAATGGTGTTGATATTATTTACATAGGAGTGTACATTTTCCGAAAAAGAGGTGTTGTACTGCATGGCAACTTCAACAGGTACATCATTCTTATCAGTTGAGATTGTGATTGTTTTTTCAATAAGACTTTCTCTGTTCGCATCGAGAAATAAAACGAATTCCTTTAATCCTTCCTCTGAATGAAAATCTTCTCGTAAATATTTCTTTTGTCCATCATCGCTTATCTCCATTTCGCGTTTATCGGTCATGGATAGGTATATCCCCTTGTTTAGGAATGCCAATTCACGGAGTCGGGAAGAAAGTATTTCAAAATTATATTCGGTGGTTTGAGTAAAAATCTGCTCATCAGGCATAAACGTTATTGTAGTACCTGTTCGATTTGTTTCTCCGATAATCTCAACATTAGCTAATGGTTTTCCTCTGCTATATTCCTGACGGTATAACTTACCGTTACGATGTACTTCTGCAATTAATACTTTTGATAATCCGTTAACGCAAGAAACACCTACACCATGCAAACCACCTGAGACTTTATAGCTATCCTTATCAAATTTACCACCTGCGTGCAGAACGGTTAATACCACTTCGAGTGCTGATTTCTTCTCCTTTTCATGATAATCAACAGGTATTCCTCGTCCATCATCAGTTACCGTTACTGAACCATCTTCGTTTATTACAACGTCAATATTGGTACAATGCCCAGCCATGGCTTCATCTATCGAGTTATCCACCACCTCGTAAACCAAATGGTGAAGTCCCTTAACCCCTGTATCGCCAATATACATAGCGGGTCTTAGCCTAACCGCCTCTAATCCCTCAAGAACTTGAATGCTGTCCGCTGAATAATCTGATTTTCCGTTTGTTTCGGCTAAATCTTTTTCGTTTTCACTGTTACTCATAATATTCTTTCGACTTTTTCATTAAGCACAAACCATAATCATTAGCATATTAAACTATACTTTACATAAAATAGAATAAATACTATTGATTTTCAGTTAATTGAATGAAATAAAATAAAACATCCAAAGTTAGTAAAATTTATTGAAATATTATTTTTTTTTGATAGATTTTTGCTTTTGTAAAAAATTAATAATCAGCATTATACGATAATTATTCGATATCCAAGAAAAGTACAATAAAAGATTGTAAATCAGATAATTTAAAAGGTGAAATTTTGTATAACGAACATGCTCAATTTAAACGATTAAAGCATATGGAATGAATCAAAAGAGTGATAAAGCTGAGAACGGCAACATGAGAATTAGAAAGTATATGTTAACCCAACCTTTAAATTAAAACGATACATGGGATAAAGATACCATACATCGTATTTTGACGAAGTAAGGTTGTTTAGATTTAAGAAAGCTGATAGTTTCTTATTGTATCTGTATTCAATTCCCAGATTGATGTCTGATACACCCTCAAGAGATTTAATAGGTTTGGTAATGCTAGACGTTTTAACGTAGCGTTTGCCCATTGAGAAAACATCAAGGTTGAGAATGATTTTATCTTTAATGTTATATCGGATGGACGCTAATGCGCTATAGTCTGGTATCTGCCATGGTTTAAGTAATTTATGCATTCTATAGTTGTCGTACTCAGCCCTAAAAAAGAAGTTGATTTTGGATGATGGGGCTATTGTAAGTTCTCCAAGAATTTTTGTTAATTCAACATTATCACTTTCGGCAGTGAATCTATTAAATAAAGGATTTGATGATTTGAGATTTGCATTGGTGAAAAAGTACATGCTATCGATTAGAGAATAGCTTGCAAATACGTTATATGATGCTTTAGTACTTAAGTTTCCTTTGATACCGCCTTTTAGGATGAATTTATGACTTGTGTTAAATACTTTTTTCCCCGGAATTAGCCACGGATTTTTAGCAGTTACTTTAGCGTATGAGTTTTCCTCAAGATAACCGTTAATTTCAACATATGGTATCAAATAATGGCTTATGATGTCGTAGGATAGTAATGCCATAGGGTAAAACGTTGATTGCTTCCCTGATGCATTGGCGTCAATAATAAGATTTGTTCCTACAAGGGCTCTCCATTGTTTACCGTAAAGATTTATCCAAGGGGAAAGCCTAATTATTGTATTATTTACTGAATCGAGGTTGGAGTTCTTCATGTAGTGATTAATGGAAAATTCGCCCCCAAAACGTTCTTCTTTGATGAACTTATCCATCTTTAACGATAGTTTAAGAAGACTCTCCTGCATGTCAAAATTATCGCTTAAATGGTTGAAACCTGTCTCAAACCTATAGTTGAGTTGAGTTGAATCTGTGTTACTAGAGTAGTAACCGATATTTGCATGAAACTGATTGAAATGTTGCTCTTTGGGTGCGGCATTTGGATCGTAAATAGTACCTGTGGGAGCATAAATATCATACCCATAGTAGGTTACTTTATGTTTATTAAATCCAGCATCAGCATTTACTATTGATTTTTTAAGAATTTTCTTTCCAAAGAGGTTTATATCTGTACGCCCAAAATCGCTATCAACTCGTTTCCCATTATTTAGCTTTATTTTGCCAAACGATGAATGGTTTTGTACCCATCCACCATAAGAATATTCCTTGCTGCGCCCGCTATTGTAGTATGCCTCAAAAATGGGAGATAGGCTATTGCCAAATCCAAGTTTAATGTAGGAGTTGCTTAAGTCGTTTAGCTGTTCCTGTAACATTCGAGCAGGAGTGATAGGTGTGATAGAATAATTTGAAATAATAGGTCGTTGAAGAATGGTGTAGGTGAGGTTTGACGTGAGTTTTAATGTGTCATCGATTTTAGGGAGTAGGTTAATTTTAAAGGCATCAGATATTGATGGTTCGTAAGGACGAACTACCTGAACCTCTTTATTCAGCTTATCCTCTTGCCCGTATAGAAAATGGGTTGAAAACAATAAGAGGTTTAGGATCAGTAATGTTAAAGAAAGCCTTATTATTTTAGTGTTCATATCGATTTCTAAAAAGTAGTAATGTGTTGAGATTTATTTACCTTAATGTTTATCGTATCCTGAGTTTCGATGGTTTGTTTACCCTTCTCTGCTTTTATTAGAGTATTTAGTTTTGAAGTAGCAAGGTCAATGATTCCATCATCAGGTACAGAATATCCATCTAATACACTCTGAAGGGTTGCTTTTGCTTGAAAAAAGTCATCTTTCTTGGAATAAATGTCGGAAAGAATAATAAAGCTTTTAGCTAACCAGTAGTTATGAGGTGTATTCTTCTCAGCGAATGAAAAAACTTCTGATTCGGCTTTTTCTAGATTGCCCAGTAGGAATTGAATTTCAGCCATGTGGTATTTTGATTCGGCTCCCTCTATAGTTTTTAAGTCGCTAGCAACTTTCGAAAACTCATCAAAGGCTTCTTTCAGTTTATCTTTTTGCATAAGAGCAAGTGCCAGCTTGAAACGAGTCAATCGTTCTGTTTCTAAAGGAAGTTTCTCGGTTAATAGTACTTTGCCTGCTGCCGTTATTACATCTTCACTACGATTGAGATTTGATGCTGAACGGAGTTTTCCAAGCCTTGCAACAAGAAGATTGTTTTTTACTTCTGCTTGATTTTCGAGTTTATCGTAGGTGTCGTATGCTTCAGCGTACATCCCTTTTCCAAAATATATCTGAGCAACTGAAAGTAATGCCTGTTCCGTGAAATCGTTTTTTTGACGTTGAACTACTTGTAAAAAGGCCTCTAGTGCTTTGTCGGGTGCGTCAGTACGGAAATAGCAATCGCCCAGGTAGAAATTTGCATTAAGAATAAAACTTCCTTTTGAATAATCTTCAATGTATTTACTTAGCGCTGGTTTTGATTTCTCACAATCGCCTGACATATATAACTTTTCGGCTGCTATGTATGAAAGAGAATCTTTTTCAGCTAAACTTACATTAGCAAAATTGCCAAGTTGAGCAGCATAAGCAAAATATGCATCAACATCACCTTTGTCAACATAAATGTTTTTAATGCCAACCAATGCGTTTTTGGCTTCTGTAGTTCCTGGGTATTCCTCAACAACTCGTTTGTAATAGATGGATGAGCTATCGGGCTTATCCTGATTAAAGTAGATTAATCCAAGTTGAACAAGGGCTTTCACGTGATAGCTGCTGCCTGAAAAATCACTTTCTATTTTTTTGTAGTATTTAACCGCTTCATCGTATTGCTTAAGGTTTTGGTTGGACTCAGCAATTTCATAGATTGCATCATCAATGTAATTAGATTGAGGGTGATTGCTGATAAGTTTTAGCAGTGTTTCTATCTCTTTTTGGGGTCTTTCAACAAGACCTAACGAGAAGCCTCGCTGAAACGTGGCGTAATCAACATCTATTGTGTTAGCGGTAATTGCTTTGTCGTAGTAATCAATAGCAGTCCAGTATTTACGCTGAATGAAGTATGAGTCACCAATTCGGTTATAGGCATCGCCAAGGAACTGCGTTTTCTCATTTTGGCTTATGTTTGTGTATTTACGAAACCATTCAATAGCATCGTCATATTTTTTTTGCTTAAAACTGGTGTAGCCAAGGTTGTAATGGGCTAGTTTATACTCTGGTAATTCAAAAGCACCAGAGGAGACTAAGAATTGGTTATAAATATTGGATGCTTGTTGGAAATTATCTAACTTAAAGTAGGATTCACCTTGCCAGTAAAGGGATTGAGCAAGAATTGTTCTATTAAAATCTGGGTATTTAAGCGATAGTTCAAATTTTTGAATAGCTTCTTTAAAGTTAAGGTTTTGAAATAATTCAAGCCCTCTAAAAAAGGCAACACGCTGATAAGCTCGTTTTATATTTGCATCCTGATTCTTAATGCTACCAAGTGATTCCAAGGCATCCTTGTAATTTCTGGTTTTTGAATAGGCCAGAACTAGGTAATTATATGCCTCATCTGTTCGTGGAGTGTTTGGGTAGAGTTCAATATACTTTTTAAAAGCATCAATGGCTTCATTGAAAGGGGAGTAGAGTAATTCGTAGGTGATTTTGGCAAAATTGAAAAGGGCATCCTCTTTTATCACAGGATCAAAATTGTTTTTTGAAGCCATAGCAAAAGCTTGACGAGCCTTGTTTTTATCATTTTGTTTAAGGTAACAATCTGCAAGATGGTAATTTGCATTTTGACTCAACGAATCCTCTTCCGTTGAAACCCTTTCAAGATTTTTAGCAGCCAATGAATAGTTTTGGACTTTATAGTAGGTGAAACCCATTAGGTAATAATCCTCGCGGGTAATATTTTTTGATTTTTGAAGATATTGTTCTAAGAATGGCACTGCTTTATCGAATTGCTTTAGCCTATAGTACGAGTCTCCAATTAACCTTGCAATTTCAGGTGCTCGTTTTTCTGATGCGGTTTCCAACAGTGGCGGTGCAAATTCTACAACTTTTTGATATTCGTTCTGAAGATAATATATCTGGGCGATATAGAATGGTGCTACTGGTGCAAAGGTTTCATCTTTTCGTAGCTTTTCGAATCCTTTTAGAGCTGTAGCATAATTTTTTTGGCTGTATGCAATATGTGAGTAGTAATAGATTGCTGGTGATGCAAATTTGTTATCGGTATCTTTTATATCGAAAAAAGCTTTGCTTGCAGCCTCTAAATTATTCAGGTTGAAATTGCTATACCCAATCATGAACTGAAGATCTGCTTTCTGCTCTGCATTAAAAGCCTTTCTGTCAATTTTCTGAAACCACGATAAGGCCTTTTTGTAATCCTTCTCGTTATAACGTAATCTTCCCATTTCAAGGTAAGCAAAATCTACCTTTTGACTTTCGGGGTAGCTGTTGATAAATGTGCCGATAAGATATTCTGCATCGTTATTGGTAAGTTCAATAGCGCACATTGCCCTGTAAAACTCTGCATCGGATTTAAGTTGGCTGGCATCTGGGCTCATTGATGATGCAACCTTTTCGAATAATTTTTGTGCATCAGCATACTTTCCCTTGTCATAAAGTTCTAACCCTTTACGATAGGAGATATCGTAATTTGTATAAAAGGTTGACTCCTGAGCACAAATAGAACCTGTGCGTGCTAATATTGTGAAAATGAATACAAACCTAATTGCACGATTTAACATATTTATGGTGTCTTGAAATTCGGATAAAAGTACTAAGAATTGACCTAAAAGATTGAATTATTAACTTCTTTTAATTAACACATAACTGTTAATAAGTTGATTTATTGTAATACCTATTGATTTGGGCTCTGGTATGGAGAGAAAGATTATTTATTTGTGCAGTGAAATTTATAACGTCTAGTTCATTGATAATAGATTAGATTATAGTAACTTGTAGAGAAAAATAGTTATGGTTTGTAAGGTAAGAAAATTACTCCGAGCCCACCAAACGCTGGAAGGTGCTGGAGTTAAACTTAAAAGGGTATTCGGTTACGATACAAGAATTGAGACTGATCCATTTCTGCTACTGGACCATTTTGGTTCCAATTACCCTGAGGATTATCTTGCAGGTTTTCCGTGGCATCCGCATAGAGGTATCGAAACGGTTACTTATATGATTGATGGATTAGTTGAGCATGGCGATAGTCTTGGAAATGTTGGTACTATTGGCCCCGGTGATGTACAGTGGATGACTGCGGGCAGCGGCATTATACACCAAGAAATGCCAAAAGCCCATAATGGTTTAATGTATGGGTTTCAGCTATGGGTAAATTTACCAAAAACTCACAAAATGACAAGCCCAAGGTATCGTGAGATTAAAACAAATGATATTCCGATTATTGAAAAGCCTGAGTCGATGCTAAAAATAATATCTGGAAGATATAAGAAAACCCATGGAGCTGTTCAAGATTTATTTGCCGAAATACTATATTTTGATATCAAAATTTGGCCCAATTCTACTTTCTCATACGAGGTAAACGAGGAGTATAATTGTATGTCGTATGTGTATGATGGAGAGGTTCAATTCCCTGGACGTGAATATTTTGTGCGTTCACATGAATTGGCGCTATTTGAAAGGGGCACGCAGATTGAAATGAAAGCAGGTGCTGATGGCGCAAGATTGCTGCTATTGGGAGGAAAGCCCTTGAATGAGAGAATTGCATGGAAAGGACCAATTGTTATGAATACAGATGAAGAACTTGAAGTGGCTTTTGAAGAGTTCTATAATGGTAATTTTATTAAAATAGCAAATTAATTTATAATGCGATTCGGGTTTTAAAAGAGTTTGTAGTTAATTCAAATTAACTCAATTGATATAAAATTTACCGTAAAAAAGAAGTAGTAAAATCTATCAAAAATAAGCTTATAAATTCATAGGTAATAATCATATTTGCAGATTCAATAGTTTACCATTCTTATGCCGCAGCTAATCGCTTTAGTCAACCCAAACGATGAGATTATTGGTTATGATAATAAAACAGTAGTTCATCAGAAAGGATTATTACATAGAGCATTTTCGATTTTGATTTTCAATAGCAAAGGTGAAATGCTATTGCAGCGCAGAGCACTTAGTAAGTACCATTCACCGGGTTTATGGACAAACACATGCTGTAGCCATTTACCTAAAGGGCTTGAGATGGAATCCATTATTCATGAAAGGTTACAGGAGGAGATGGGCTTTGATAGTGAATTAAAGCATACATTAGCATTCCACTATCAGGTCAATTTTGGTGATGGTATGATAGAGAACGAGATCGATCATATCTACATTGGATTTTTTAATGGAAACCCAATTCCAAACCCCACTGAGGTTTGTGAATGGGCTTGGCGTACAAAAGATTATGTATTGGAAGAGGTGAAAAACAAACCCGAAAAATATACTTACTGGTTCAAAAATATACTCGAAAATTATTTCGATTCCATAGAAGAAAAACTGAAAGGTTGTTAATATCATCTAGTTAGCATTATATATTTCTTTCTAAATAGTAGTAAACATCTTGATTCCCAGCGTTGTTAACAATTGTTGATAACCACTGTTTAAAACAAGTGCATATAAACAAACAAAAAACATTGCAATCACTTGATTTCCAAAGTAAATTTGTTTCATCAGACAAGCGATAAAAGGTTTGCCGCTGAAAAGTAAAAGCGAAACTACGCTGCTGTAAAAAGCAACATAAGCCGTTTGAGAACTAAAGAAAAGAAATCGAAAGAGGACTAATCTGAATGTTCAACTAATCAGAGGGCGGATATGAGGGGAAAAGTAGCTGTAATAGGCGAATTGAAACCGAATATGGGCGAAAGAAAACCTGCCCGCAAGGGTAAGAGTCCCGTCAACCAAAATAACAGTAGTCTGACACTTCAGCGGCTTGTCCGTAAAAAGTGACCAGGATTTTTTCAACCCGAAAGAATCCTGGTTTTGTTTTGTAGTTTTTGTAAACGAATTAATGTGATTCGATATAATTTTTAACACAGAGGTCTAAAGTTCTGAATATAAACAAAATGGTTGTTTTAATAAGATGCAAGTTTGCCCAAATGATGTTTATTGATATTGAGAAGCGCAGAGAACACAGAGGTTTTTTGATTTTGCATTTATGCAAAATCAACAATGTTAATATCTTTAATTTTCAACTTATCAATGTAATCCCTTGTTTTGGACTGACATCTAATTAAACTTCCAATTTTGCCATTTGTCTTGAATGTCGGAGCTTACGTTGGTTTGTGGATTTTGTTCTTTATTGTTTATCAATACTGATTTAAGGCCAATTTGCTCCATTAAATAATCCGACAATTCTTGATAGGTGAAATTACCTTTTGATTCTTTAATTTTTTTAAGCAAATAGTATGTAAACAACCCATGTTCTTTATCTTTATATGCAAGCGATGATTGCTCACCACTACTTGCAGTGAAAACCACAATATTTCCGTTAAGTATATCTTCCTTAGGTTTTACTTTTACTCCCCTTGCAGCAATTAAACCTTGCTTGCGAGCACCTCCGCTAAAACAGGCATCAAGAAATACAGTAACCCTTTTGCAAGGATACTCGGTTAATTTTTTATAGGCATCCATTAGTTTAATCCCATCGTTAACGTTATTACCGCTAACATCAACAGGTATTAGGTAGGGTTCTTTGTTCACCTCATCGGGTAAGCCGTGTCCTGCGTAGAAGAAGAATAGCTCCGCGTTACCCGAACTGTTTTTAGCCAGTAAGCTAATTCTATCCAAGGCTTGTTTCATTTTGCCTGTTGTAGCATCAAGGAGGAATGTTATGTTTTCGGTAGGAATATTTAGCGACTTTATGGCATATTCCTTAAATGCACTAGCATCGTTTCTGGCAAAATCTACATTTACCTCATTTGTAATATCGGTTTGCTGGGAGGCGTAATCTTCATTGCCTATAATTAGCGCAAACCGATTTTGGTTTTTATGTTTAAGTTCTGGAATGTCATTATCTACATCCGATTTGAATTTGAATGTGTATTTTCCATTTTCATTATAATTGGATGCCAATGATGGTGAGGAATTACTCTTTTTCAATAACTCATCAAAGTTGAATTGGCTGATTTGATCGAATAAACTGTTGTATGCTACGGAATACGTTTCGGATAGTACCCTTCCGGCTTTGTAGTATGGATAATGGGTAATGCTAAAGGGTGCGCTAGAATTAAACTTAAAATCGCTAATCGTAGTGTTGGGAATATTTATAGCCAACTTTGCTGTTAAGTCTGTTGATCCCCACCAAGGTGTGTAAGGAAACCATCCAGTAAACGGCCAAAAGAAGGCAGCATCAAATATCCATGTTCTTTTTATCTTTTCGGAGGGTACAATGTCAATATCAATTTTTAGGTTAGGGTATTTCTGGATAAGGTTGTTGAGTGTCTCATTCTTATAAATAGCATTGATAAATCTATTTTTCAATCCCGTTATATCATCTGCTTTGTCTTGATTTGTAAGTGCTGTGATTGTTAAATCGATATTTGGGTTGTCGATGGTTTTGCTACTCGATCTAACAATTTGCCGACCTTTGTAGTTCATTCCCAAACGGCTTGGGGTTACACAACTTATAAAAAGGATCGACATTAAAATGAATGAACAGGTCTTCATATCTATAAAAATAAATTAGTTAAATGGATGATTCATACGTTGGTTGCTAAAGATGAATCGCACCATAAAAATAGCTAATTTATATCCTTATCTTTTTATTTTTCAAGTTTTTTTCAGTTCGGAAATGATAAGAGTAAGAATATCAAGTTGAAAACCTGTAGGTTGTGATTTGTATTATATCGTTAAAAACTAGATTTGCAGGGATATACCTATAACGAAATCATAAATATTGGATTGACAAAAACTAATTCAGTTTAATTTTTCTAAGCCTTAGGCTATTTGAAACCACCGAAACAGAGCTCATAGCCATTGCGGCACCAGCAATCATTGGGTCGAACTGAAATCCTGTGAATGGGTAGAGTATCCCTGCTGCAAGGGGAATTCCAATAAGGTTGTAGATAAAAGCCCAGAAAAGATTCTGCTTAATCGTTTTCATGGTTTGTTTTGAAAGCTGAATTGCTTTGGCAATTTGATTAAGATCCGAGGTGATAATAGTAATTTTTGCAATCTCCATGGCAATATCAGAACCTTTGCCCATAGCTATACTTACATCGGCTTGAGCAAGTGCTTGAGAATCGTTTATGCCATCGCCAATCATAGCAACAATCCTACCTTCCGATTGAAGTTTCTTGATATACTCACCTTTATCGGATGGGAGCATACTGGCCTCAAATCGGGTAATTCCCACTTTACTGGCAACGGAAGCGGCAGTTGATTTGTTATCGCCTGTGAGCATAATTACATCAATGCCAATTTCCTTAAGCTTAGAAATGGCTTGTTTTGATGTTAGTTTTATTGCATCTGCAATGACAATTGCAGCAATAACCTGTTTTTGATCTGAGAAGAAGATTACTGTGTTTGAATCCTGCTCCCATTGCAATATCTTGTTTTTTATGGAGTCCGAAAAAGATATCCCATTGTCAAGCATCAATTTTTCGCTTCCAACCAGAAAGATTTCATCATTAATATGTGCCTTAATACCCAACCCCGTTAATGCTTCGAAGTGAGCTGTTTTTAGGGGTGAGTTAGTTTTTAATCCTAGATATTTAACTACCGCTTCAGCAAGGGGGTGTTCTGATAATGATTCAATGGAATATAATATCTCCTGATATGTTTTAAAATCTGAAAGACCTTCAATCCATATTTTGTCAACTACTTCGGGTTTTCCCTCGGTAATTGTCCCTGTTTTATCGAGTACAACGGTGTTGATTTTATGGGCAATCTCAAGGCTCTCAGCGTCCTTTATTAGGATGTTGTTCTCAGCACCTTTTCCTACACCTACCATTATGGCCGTTGGAGTGGCAAGTCCAAGGGCGCAAGGGCAGGCAACAGCCAAAACGGTTACCAGCGCAAGTATTCCTTGTATAACCCCTTTTTCGCCACCAAATAAAATCCAGATAATCATGCTAAGTATCGCAATTCCCATTACGGTTGGAACAAATATTCCCGCAATTCTATCGGCAAGTTGCTGAACGGGTGCTTTACTTCCTTGCGCTTGCTCAACCATCTTAATTATATGGCTTAAAATAGTCTCCGAACCAACCTGCTCCGCCTTAATAGTTAGCGTTCCTTTTTGGTTGATTGTACCTGCAAAAACTTTGTTGTCTACTGATTTAAATACTGGCAGTGGTTCACCAGTAATGGTGCTTTCATCAACGAACGATGAGCCATCGGACACAGAGCCATCAACAGGAATTCTATCGCCTGGCTTTACAACTACCAAATCGTTTGCTACTACCTCGTGGATAGGAACTTCAACAAGTACATGGTTTTTTAATAGCGTTACAGTTGTGGGCTGAAGACCCATTAGCTTACGGATTGATGATGATGTTTTTCCCTTTGCTTTCTCCTCTAAGTATTTGCCAAGGAGTATGAAGGTTATGATTACTGCTGCCGACTCGTAGTAAACATGTGGGTGTAAACCACGATTATGCCAGAATTCAGGCCATATTGTGTTGAATAGGCTAAATGAAAAGGCAATAAAAGTGCTTAGCGCAACAAGCGCATCCATGTTTGCCTTAAAATGCTTTGCCTGCTTAATGGCGTTGATATAAAAGGTCCGTCCAAACCAGAAGACAACAACGATAGAGAGAACCATCGATATCCAAGGTGAGTATTGCCAGTTCATGAAAACCATACCAAGAACTACAACTGGTATGGAGAATATGGATGATAGAATTGTTTTCGTTTTTAGCGAGTGGATGTTCTTCTCCCGTGCTTCGCTAACCGATTTATTAGTATCAACGGAATCAATAATTAGATCGTAACCTATTGAGCGAATTACCTCTTGTAGCTTGGCAGGTGATATCTGTTTTTCGTTAAAGTCAACCCAGGCGGTATGGTTTGCTAGGTTAACTCCTGCATCGGTAACTCCTGCTTGTGATTTGAGCATTGATTCAACGCTGCCCGAGCAACCAGCACACGACATGCCCGTTACAGGGTAAATTACTTTTGTCATTACTAAAAGATGTTTATTATTGAGAATAACAGCCAAAAGTAGGAAAAGTTTATGGGGAGTAGTAAAGTTGATTTGCTGATATGTCAACGTGTGGAGAAGATATAATTTGAGATAACAATTAGTGACTGAAAATATAGTGAGATGAAAGGCGTTTGTTGATAAGGGCTTTTTTCGACTGGAGGGGAAATGGAGATGTGTTGTTTTATGGATGGTTAAGAGTGCCGATCTCTTTATAAAACTTTCTCTGTACTTTTTTCTTGATAAAAATGTACCCAAAAATCAAGAAGATATGATGCTCCGACCCACAGGCTAGCTCAGGCTCGCCATATCTTCAGGCCGCCCGCTGACAAAACAATGATTTTGGGTGATGGATTGCCATTTTATAATGGACGAAGATTATCTGAATGCGGGCACGGACGAGGACGTCCGCACGAGCAGGTAGTTGATATGCCAAAAAGCGGGGAAGAAGGTAGGAGTGAGGCATAATCAGTTTTTTTATGGGAGTTGCTGATAATATGTTGATAATTTCATTATCTGTTTTATATCTTATCAAATATCTTGCAATAACTTTCACATCCTAAAATATTTTGAAATGGCTATATTTAACAAAAATCAGCAGGGAGCAAAATTGTCTCCGGAGAATTATATAAGGCAAAGAGCCAGAACGCTTCCAGTCTACGAGTGTTTGGTAAACAGGGGCTGGGAGGAATCAAAAATGGCGGATGTTATAGTTGCCAGATTGCACGTTAATGGTAATGTTACGCTAGGGTTTTATCAGGTCGATTTATTTTGTTTAGGCGTAAAGGATACATGGTATGCTTTTAATATTCCAATTCATGAGTATAGAGATAAATTTGTAACTCCAAACAGTGACTATGAGATGGAGTTTGATAAGATAGATTACAAGCTAGCTCATAATATAATTTTTGCTGGGGTTGATTTTGCTACTAATATAGGGTTTGACCCTCATAAAGATTTCCTGAAAACTACACAGTATTTACTCGAAGAGGATGATGAAAACGTTGAACTTGTTGAGGTGGAGTGCGGTTACAATGGAATGCCCGCAGTAGTTAGAGGCGAAGAGAATAGTAAGGAATGTTCGAAAATTATCGCAAAGCTCGATTATTTGGTTGGCAAAGGGAACTATCATGTGATTAATATTGATGGGCTTGATGAGGATGAACCCGAAGAAGAGGTTGCCGAATACACTCAGGAGCAGTTCGAGGTGGATAAGAAGACCTTTAAAAAAGGGATAAAAAAAATCAATAAGTTTAAACCCAATGATTTTATGAACTTTCTGGAAGTTTCTAGGCGAATGTTTTATCATCTGGTTGACGACAGTAAGGTTGATGAGGCATACAGTAATATGACTGAAACATTAGATGTTGTGGTGTCTTACAACGATATTCCCGATGAATTCTTTGGAGTCTCAACCAGTACTATCAAAGATATGGATTGGCTTAAGAGTACAATGATTGATGCTTTTTATGCAAAAGTAGGTGATGAGAACTTTTTAATACTATACAACTCTTTAAAGAATGCTTATCCCGACATGCCTGCTGTAGCTGCGCTGGATTTGTCCTTGTTGTACGATTCAGATTTTGAAACTTATCAGCAGAGATTAGAGGAGTATAGGGTTAAATTCCCCGATTATAAACTTTTCGATATAATGAATTACCTGGAAGTTTCGGAGAGTAAGCCTTTCGATGAGGAGTTACTAAAAAAAGAATTGAGATTATGTGATTTTTTTGATGACCGAAAAACGTTATTCTGGGTTGAGATGTATCATTTTATTAAGTTGTACTCATTGCATACGCTAGCCCAAGCCGATCCCGTTCGAATTGGGGCATTGTACGATTTTTTATTTGAGGATTACCTGCCACAGGAGGCGACACCACCGGGTAAAGTTACTTCACTGATGTTTATGACTGATTATGTGAAGGAATCTATATAAAAGGTTGTAGATTTGCTAACAATTGATATCATTGTAACTATTCAGCAATAGACGCAATAAAGATAAAAACTACGGAGACGTAGAGAACATAGAGAGGCACAGAGATGATTATTCAAAAAAATGTATTGGTGTTGCATGCCATTAAACAGTTTGCCAAGTTGTTTCAAGGCTATTTTTTCTGTGACTGGTGAAACAATTATTGAGATAAAACTCTGTGATCTCCGTGCCTCCGTGGTGAACATTTTCATATCCTACAACATTTAAATCAACCCTAAAAATAATTGTATGGAAACCCCCATTAACCCCAAAAGCACTAAGAATGAAATTCTAGCAGCTTACGATGATTTACTTAAGCAGATAAAAGACGGCAAAAAGGACGATCAGCCAAGCGGACAATCCACAAAGGAGCGGGAAAAACCTCAAAAAGTGGCAGCTGATGTATCGTTCGAGGGGATTGTTAAAAGCATAGCCGATCAAAAGATAAATCTTACAACTTCGCTTGATAAGCTGGAAAGTCAGCTGCTCGAAAGGTTTAAACAGCTAACCCAGTTGAATGAAACTGTTACCAATCAGGAAAAATACTTAAACGAACTTTACTCCATTAAGGCGAATGTTGATTCGTTGGCAGCTCTAATTGAAGCACAAAAGGTTAAAAAGGTAGAGTTTGAGAAGGAGATGAGCGAATTGCAGAGGTTGTTTGAGACCAAAAAGGTAGAATTTGAGCGTGAATTCAAGGAGCAAAGCGATAAGACCCAGCGTGAACGCAAGCGTGAGGAGGAGGAATATCGCTATAACCTTGCTATTTCTAGAAAGAAGGAGACCGATGCCTATGAGGAGAAAAAACTTAAGGCTGAGAAAGACCTACAGGAAAAGAGTGAGGCTTTTGAGCGTAAAGCTAAAGAGTTTGAAGCCAGCAAGGCTGAAATAGAATTGGAGCTAACCGAACTACGTAAGCGGGCAAAGAATTTCCCTGTAGAGCTCGAATCGGCTGTAAAACTAGCAGAAACTAACCTTGAACAACGCCTCCAGTTCCAGTTTAAGCACGAGCGTGACCTTGCTACCCAGAAAACGGAGAGCGAACAGAAGTTGCGTGACCAAACCATTACAACCCTTAAGGATAAAATTAAGGAGCAGGAACTTCTAATTAAGCAGCTTGCAGAAAAGGCTACCAGCGCCGAGAATAGCGTGAAGGATATTGCCATAAAAGCCCTTGAAAGCTCATCGAACGTTAGGATATTCGAAAAATCGAAGGAGGGACGGGATAATTAGTGTGTACTTGGTTAGCGTAAGCAATAGGTAATATAAATTCCATCGGGGGAGTTCCTATCTCTTTATGAGATTGGAACTCTTTGTATTTAATCCCGAAGGGATTGAAGGTGAATAGCCCCGTATGCAAGCGGGGTGAGGTATGAGCGAAAGAACAACCACAAAGTGGTTGAATATTATTAGTATAATGAATTCTGTGAAGCAGGGTGTTTGTTATTTTGAATTAGTGCGGTCAAAGACCGCTATTTAAAAAAGACGAAGTCGCAGACTTCGCCCAGCTGGGGTAATTTAAGTGGTTTGACTCCAGAATGTTACCATCTAATCGCAGGATGTGATGTAAATATCGCAAGATGTGATAATTTTGCATTGTAAGGCATCTGTAAATGATGCAATACCATTAATTGATTGTATAATGTGAATCTCACTAGCGCAGATTTAGCTACGCTGAACTCGTAAAGTACACTCGGTTGTAACCAACCAAAGTGCGCTCAGCAAAGTTAATCCATGCTAGAGTTAAGAGCGATACATACAGTAATTGGCAATAAAATTTAAGCTAGAGAAGCACGGATTCGACGGAGCGTATAAACTCCAGCCCCTTGAAAAGTGGCTATAACAGAGTGGTACGGTGGTTTCTTTTCTTTTTTGAGGAGAGTAGGAGTGATAATTTTAATGGTTTGACTCCAAGGTGTTATCAATTAATCGCAAAGTGCGATATTATTATTGCAAATTGTGATAATACTGCATATGAAATTTAAAATTAAATAATACGTATTTTTAAGTTTAACACTGACAGGGTTCAAAACCCTGTTAGAGTTTGTATGATTTTGGCAAAGTTGTAGGTGAATTTTATATAAACGCTGCCAGCTTCTCCGAACTCTGGCAGGTTGTGAACTGACGAATTACGGAAGACCCGGCAGCGTTCGAAGAACCTGCCGGAGTCTAAAATGGTAACTATGAAAATAAATCTAGGAAACCCATTGGTAGTCAGCCAAAATATTTTATACTTTTATAAACGATTATTTAAACAAAAAAAGGCGACTTGCGCCGCCGTAAATGTTTTATTCATGCTTTAAATAGGTTTTAATATGGTATTCATGAAATATTTAAGCAAAAAAATACCCCCGTATTGTAAGACGAGGGCGGCTTAAATGTTTTCACAACGGAATAATCCTTATTGTGAATTGCTTTTAGATTGTAGAACAAATATAGACATAAAAATTTAAAGTCAATATAATATGAAAAAGATTTTAGGACTTGATCTGGGAACTAACTCAATTGGGTGGGCGTTGATTAGCGAAAACGAAGCGAAAAAAGAAATTATAGGAATGGGTAGTAGAATTATACCTATGAGTCAAGATATCCTAGGCGAATTTGATAGGGGTAATTCCGTTTCACAAACAGCAGAAAGGACAGGTTTTAGAGGAGTACGCCGATTACGTGAAAGGCATTTGCTGCGCCGTGAACGATTGCACAGAGTATTGAATATTATGGGCTTTCTTCCTAGGCATTATGCAGAATCTATTGATTTCGAAAAGAATTTAGGGCAATTTATAGATGATTCTGAACCAAAATTGGTTTATCGAATAAACCCAATAACCAATAGGGTTGAATTTATCTTTCAAGAATCCTTTAATGAAATGATGGCTGATTTTAGAAAGAATCAACCCCGTTTATTAGAGAAAAACAAAAAGATCCCTTACGATTGGACGATATATTATTTACGTAAAAAGGCTTTGACCTCTAGGATTGAAAAAGAAGAGTTGGGTTGGCTTCTTTTGAATTTCAATCAAAAGCGAGGGTATTATCAGTTGCGTGGAGAAGATGAAGAAGAACAGCAAAATAAAACGGTTGAGTTTTATTCGCTTAAAGTCATTGATGTTATTGATAGTGGAGATAAAAAAGGAAACAATGATATTTGGTATAATGTGGTTTTGGAGAATGGATGGATTTATAGACGAACAAGTAAAACACCTCTAGATTGGAAGGGGAAGATTAAAGATTTTATTGTAACAACCGATATTGACGAAAATGGAAATGTAAAAACAGATAAAGAAGGGAAAGAGAAACGTTCATTCAGAGCACCATTGGAGGACGATTGGACATTAATCAAGAAAAAAACTGAAGCGGACATCGACAAGAGCCATAAAACTGTTGGCTCATACATTTATGAAACAATGCTTTTAAATCCCACTCAGAAAATAAAAGGGAAATTGGTAAGAACAATTGAACGCAAGTTTTATAAAGAGGAGTTAAGGCAAATTCTTGAGAAACAAAAAGAGTTTCATTCAGAATTGAACGATTCTACCCTTTATTCTGCTTGTTTAGAAGAACTATACGAATTTAACGATGCACATAAAAATAGTATTAGAGGTAAAGATTTCACACATCTCTTTTTGAATGATATTATTTTCTATCAGCGACCATTAAAAACCAAGAAATCTTTAATCAGTAATTGTCAGTATGAGACGAGAACTTTTATTAAAGATGGGAAAAAAGAGGTAGAACCCCTAAAATGTATTGCCAAGTCGCATTCTTTATTTCAAGAATTTAGATTGTGGCAGTTCATTCACAATCTGAAAATATACGTCCGAGAAAAAGTGGTAAATGGTAAAATTGAAACCGATGTTAACATTACCAACGAATTTTTAAAAACCGATGATGATTGGGTTAATCTATTTGATTGGCTTAATGGTAGAAAAGAAATTGATCAAAAGGCTTTCTTGAAATATTTCAAATTAAAGATTGAAACACATCGATGGAATTATATTGATGATAAGGAGAATAAAAAAAGTTATCCATGCAACGAAACCCATTTTCAAATAGCCTCCCGTTTGGCAAAAGTTGAAAACCTTCCTGATGATTTCTTGACTAAAGAGGTTGAAGAGTCGCTATGGCATATCCTTTATTCGGTGGAAGATAAAAAGGACATTGAGAAAGCTCTAAAGACCTTTGCAGTAAAGCATGGATTGAACGAAGATTTTGTTGAAGGTTTCAAGAAATTCCCTCGGATTGAAAAGGAGTATGGCTCATACTCCTCAAAAGCAATCAAGAAATTGTTATCGTTAATGCGTATGGGAAAGTATTGGAATGAAGAATCAATACCATTTGAAATTAAAAGCAGAATAGAATTAATTGTTGAGCGATTGAAATCTGTAGATTATATTGAAAGTAAGATTGATTCAATAGCCGATGATGATATTCCAAAACAAATTTTAAAAAGTTTTGTAAAGTGTAATAATCATTATAGCGGATTAAATACCTATCAGGCTTGCTATGCAGTTTATGGCAGGCACTCGGAATCTGGTGAAATCAGAAATTGGGAAACCCCTGCCGATATTGAGCAATACCTACGAGAAGAATTTAAGCAGCATTCACTTCGAAATCCTATTGTTGAGCAGGTAATAACCGAAACGTTGAGGGTTGTAAAGGATATTTGGAAGCATTATGGCAATAGTGAGAAGAATTTTTTCAAGGAGATTCATATTGAGTTGGGGCGTGAAATGAAAAATCCTGCCGATAAGCGCAAAACAATGACTAATCAGATGTCTGAGAATGAGAATACAAATTTGAGGATTAAAGCAATGCTTGTTGAGTTATTTAATGACGGGAATATTGAAAATGTTCGCCCTTACTCTCCAAACCAGCAGGAAATACTCAAATTATACGAGGAAGGCGTTTTGAATGCTGAAACTGATATTCCTGAAGATATCCTGAAAATATCAAAAAAGTCACAACCCTCAAAAGTCGAAATTGAGCGATATAAACTCTGGTTAGCACAGAGGTACTGTTCCCCATACACTGGTGAAATGATACCTTTATCTAAACTTTTCACAACAGCATATCAAATAGAACATATAATACCTCAATCCCGCTATTTTGATGACTCCTTAAGCAATAAGGTTATATGCGAGGCTGAAGTAAATAAGGATAAAGACAATAGTTTGGCTTACGAGTACATTAAAAATAATAGTGGTAAAAAAATTGAATTGAGCTATGGTAAAGAGGTTACCCTTTTTACACTCGCTGCCTATGAGGAACATGTTAAGCGAAGTTTCTCAACTAGTAGGGGTAAAATGAAGAAACTGTTAATGGAGGATATTCCTGAAACTTTTATTAACCGACAATTAAATGATAGTCGCTACATCAGCAAGGTGGTTAAGGGGCTGTTGTCAAACATCGTTCGAACAGAAGATGAACTGGAGAGTACTTCAAAAAATGTATTATCAAGCAATGGTAATATTACATCAATACTAAAACAGGATTGGGGATTAAATGATGTTTGGAATAATGTCATAACACCTCGTTTCGAGCGGTTAAATAAACTTACTGGTAGTAATAATTTTGGTCAATGGACCAGTAAGGAGGGGAAACAAGTTTTTCAAACACAGGTGCCATTGGAATTGCAAAAAGGTTTTGTGAAAAAGAGGATTGACCATAGACATCATGCAATGGATGCGTTGGTTATTGCCTGTGCTACACGGAATCATATTAACTATCTGAACAATGAACACGCAAGGCAAAAAGAGGATAAAACTCGCTTTGAGTTACGCAATATGCTCCGAAGAATTGAGGAAATTGAAGTTGATAGGATTGAAAATGGCCAGAAAATCAGAAAGAAAATTAAAGTAGCCAAAGAGTTTCACAAGCCCTGGAAAACATTTACTCAAGATGCTCAATCTGTACTAGAGGGTATTGTGGTTAGTTTCAAACAAAACTTAAGGGTAATTAATAAAAGTGTGAACCATTATCAAAAGTTTGTTGACGGTAAAAAAGTTCTTGAAAAGCAAATCAAAGGAGATAGTTGGGCAATTCGAAAACCTATGCACAAGGATACCGTTTCAGGTAGCGTTACTCTGCGGTTTAAAAAAATGGTTCAACTTACGGTTGCAATTGATAGCGTAGAAATGATAGTTGATAAATCCTTAAGAGCAAAAGTAAAAGAGCTATTAGTACAGAACAATGATAAAAAGAAAATTGTCAAATTTTTTAAAGACATTGAGTATAAATGGAACGATAAGGACATTTCGAGAGTCGAAATCTACTACTTGGATAATGGAAATGTAGCATCAAGAGTGAAAGTTGACGAAAGTTTTAATGGTGAAAAAATTGGTAATATTACCGATACAGGTATTCAAAAGATAATGTTAAATCACTTGAATCAGGAGAAATATCAAAATCAATTAGATGAGAGTGGAAAATCGATACTGCCTGAAACACTGGCTTTTTCTGCTGATGGCTTGGATGATTTGAATGCAAATATTGTAAAACTCAACAATAATAAATCCCACCAACCAATACTCAAGGTTCGAACATTTGAACCCAAAGGGAATAAGTTTAATGTAGGTGTTACTGGTAATAAAAGAGATAAATTTGTTGAAGCTGCTAAAGGGACAAACCTGTTTTTTGCTGTATATCAAGATAAATCAAGTAAACGAAATTATGAATCTATTCAATTAAATCATGTTATTGAATTGCAGAAACAAGGTTTTATGCCAGTACCCGAATTGAATGAGAAAGGTGATAAACTATTATTTTATCTTTCTCCCAATGATTTGGTCTATGTTCCAAATGAAGAGGAGCAAGAGAATCCTCATTTGGTAAATTTTTCAAAATTGCAAGAAGAGCAGGTAAGTAAAGTTTATAAAATGGTTAGTTGCTCTGGAAATCAATGTTTTTTTATCAGAAATAATATTGCAAACTCTATTGTTAACAAAGTGGAATTTTCTGCTTTAAATAAAATGGAGAAATCTATTGAGGGTACAATGATAAAAGAATTTTGTTGGAAACTCAAAGTCGACCGCCTTGGCAATATTACCGAAGTCAACGGGAAACCAATTTTATAATTCAACGGTTATTAAGAATATCTAACCCCAACAGGGTTTTGAACCCTATCGAGGGTTCGTTGGTTAACCAACCCTGACAGAGTTTTAAACTCTGTCAGGGTTTTCTACAAAAGGGTTAAGTTCATCTACCATAGGCTTCAAGGTTTTTTATAAAAAAATCTTCCTTTTTTTGTCAGTATCCCAAATATTATTTAATTTAGTATTAGGAAAGGCTATTGCCTTCTCTGCTTTTGTTTTACGCCTTTATTATTTTATTAACTAACATCTAAAAAAGTAAATGTTATGAGTAACTACATTTCAGCAGAAATTACCCAAGAGGTAATTGACAAAGTGACCGCCGATTTGGTCGACATTCAATCCAAACTGCCTTTTATACTTAAGCTAAGCCCTGCCGTTAAGCAGTCCATGCCCAAGCTGGAGGATTCCCGTGCTCCATTTGTAAACAAGTGCCTCTTCTATGCACGTAAAGAGTCTAAAATACTACCCCCTTATACCGATATCGATGAGCTGGAGCGCGATCTCAAGCTGTTCAATAACCTCCAGAATATTGCCAAGGAGGTTGACAGGCTGTCCGATATGATTAACGATACCCGCATTGCTGCTGGTTCCGATGCTTACGTGGCAGCCCTCTCAATTTACAATTCGGTTAAACAGGCAGCCAAGATGAACGTTCCTGGCACCAAGGCCATTCTGGACGACCTGAAAACGGCGTTCGAAAGCATGTCCAACTCCAAGACCGCTAAAGAGGTAAAAGTCAGCTAGACCGTGCTTTACGGATTGAGTGATGGGGTACTTGAAAAGTGGGAGGGGGTACTTCGCAAGTACCCCCCTCCACCTCAATACCAAGCAATCCTATCATTTTAATAAGCGGCCTTACCGAAACGATAAGACCGCTTATCTTTTTGACCCGTTCGCTTATCGAATTAACAAGACCGCTTATCGTTTGGGTAAGCAATCGCATCAAAATGACAAGAGAGCCTATCGTTTTAATAAGCAATCCTATCGAAATGGCAAGAGAGCCTATCTTTTTGATAAACAATCCTACCGAAACAGTAGGGTGACTTAATGATTTCACAAGCAGTTTATCCTAAAATGTAGGGTGTGCCATTTTGATGCTAAAATAAGATAATGAAACTAGATCAAAATCTGGCAATGTATAACCCTGACAGGGTTTTGAACCCTGTCAGGGTTATGCCCCCAAATAATAATTTCAAAATACTTTACCCATGAACGAAGAAATTAACGGCTTTTACGATGATAATGGCAATAAGATTAACCCCAATTTGATCCCTAAACCGCAGCTTTGCCTTTCGTGCAAAAGTAATGGGGTTGAGGATTGGGACGAGAACCTGCTCTGCCAGATGAACCGTTACGATCAGCGGAACGATAAGGAGTTTAAATGTTTTGCCTACGAGGCGATTTCTTGATAATTGGTTAGGATAACCTTCCAGAATCCGCAGGATCTGGAAGCGTTAATACGGGATAATTGATTAAACTCTTCCAGGTTCTACGAACTCTGGAAGGTTGTGATTTAAAAACTCTTCCAGGTTCTACGAACTCTGGAAGGTTAGGTTTATAAGGAGTATAATATGAAAAAAACGAGGGAGATAGAATTAGAATATGGTGGTTTCTATCATATTTATAATCGTGGGAATAATGGAACAACATTATTCCACACCCCTGATAACTACTACCACTTTCTTCGTCTTTACGAGAAATATGTCGAACCCATTGCCGATACCTACGCTTGGTGCTTGATGGGGAATCATTTTCATTTGCTGGTGAGAATAAAGGAGGAGGGGGATATTGGTTTTCTTGCTGATTTTAACTCTTCCAGGTCTGGCGACTCTGGAAGGTTAAAATGGAAAACCTCTCACAACCGTCCAGAGTCCGAAGGACCTGGAAGAGTTATGGGTATGAAGAAACCAATACCCCACAGGATGTTTGGTCATCTTTTTAATTCCTATACAAAATACCTTAATCTAAAAATTGGAAGGACAGGCAGTCTTTTTGAGAAGAACTTTCATCGTATCCCCATCAATTCCGACAGGTACTTCCGAAACCTAGTGATGTATATCCACCAAAACCCGGTACACCATGGTTTTACCAATGATTTTAAGGATTACCCTTGGTCATCGTACGGATCGGTGATATCAGAAAAAACCACAAGGGTTAAGCGCAAGGAGGTGCTGGATTGGTTCGATAACCGAAACAATTTTATATATGCCCATATTCAGCCCATTGATACGGATTACATCAATCACCTTATTGTGGAGTAAACCTGAAGCACAACCCTGTTAGGGTTTTAAACCCTAACAGGGTTAGATCATCATTTATACCGATTCGCAATATATTATAGTCCAAGAAGCGGACTATATTTATTGTCGATCGGCATTAACCAATGCCGTTTTATAACAAGACCTTTGGACTGTTTTATAAAAGCATTTGGTATTATTTGTTGTTAACCAATCATTTGGATTCATCTATTTGGAGGATATACCTTTTAATTTGTAACTTATCATGCAAACAAATATAAATCCCCTATGATAAAACGTACCCTCCTTTTTGGAAACCCAGCATACCTTAGCCTGCGCGACCAGCAGCTGGTTGCCGATATCACTGGCAACGAAAAAAAGCAGATGACAGCTCCCGTAGAAGATATCGGGGTGGTGCTTTTGGATTCGTATCAAATTACCATAACACATCAGCTGCTAAACTCCTTACTTGCCAATAATACCGCCGTAATTACGTGCAACGAGAAGCACATGCCTTACGGGCTGCTACTCCCCCTTGAGGGTAACACGCTGCAAAGCGAACGATTCAAGGATCAGATGGAGGCTAGCGTTCCGCTTAAAAAGCAGCTATGGCAGCAAACGGTTCAGGCGAAGATTGCTAACCAAAGGTGGCTACTGCAAGCAAGAGGAATTGATGTTGAGCCCATGCGCTACTTTGAGGCGAACGTTCGGAGTGGTGATCCCGATAACTACGAGGGGCGTGCTGCGGCATACTACTGGAAAAATCTTTTTGATGGTTTAACGGATGATGCATTTATAAGGGGGCGATACGAGGAGGAACCCAATAATCTCCTTAACTACGGCTATGCAGTGTTACGTGCCATTGTTGCCCGAAGTTTGGTTGCCTCGGGTTTGCTTCCAACGCTGGGTATACATCATCATAATAAGTATAACGCCTTTTGCTTAGCCGATGATATGATGGAATCGTACCGCCCGTTTGTTGATAAGCTGGTGCTTGAAATTGTGAACGATACTAAGGATTGCTCGGTACTAACAAAGGAAATCAAGGCACGTTTGCTTGTGCTACCCGCAATTGATGTGCTGATTGATGGGCAAAAGAGCCCGCTGATGCTGGCTACACAGCGAACCACCGCATCGCTGTACGATTGCTTTGAGGGGGTAAGCCGGAAGCTCTTACTCCCTGAGTTTATTTAGATTTTCAATCCTAACAGGGTTCTGAACCCTGTCTGGGTTAAAAAAAACTATCGAATGACCACCGTAGACAGACTAAATCAATACCGTGTTATGTGGGTTCTAGTGCTCTTCGATTTGCCCACGGAAACCAAGAAGGAGCGTAAGAATTACTCCCGTTTCCGTAAGGAGCTGATAAAGGATGGCTTTACCATGTTCCAATTTTCCATTTATACACGGTGCTGCCCGAGCCGTGAGAATGCCGATGTGCATATAAAAAGGGTAAAAAAGCTGTTACCCCCGCAGGGGTATGTAGGGATTCTATGTATAACCGATAAGCAGTTTGGTACAATGGAACTTTTTCACTCCACCAAACCCATAGCGGCTCAGCCCGAACCGCAGCAATTGGAACTATTTTAGTGATTTAACCTGTCAGAGTTCGCAGAACCTGACAGTGTTTATAGTTTGAGGTATCTTTTTTTGAATAGAAACAAAAAATCCACGGGTTTTGATTCCCGTGGATCTCCTTTTGGTCACTTTTTTTTAATCGAAAAATTGGTATAACCAGCTATTGGTCAGCTATAAAAACCTACCTATGCTGTGACCAATATTTCAAAGATACAATCTGAAAGCAATTCACAACTCATGGATGCAATGCATCATGTATCTTTTGGCTGTGACCAATATTTCAAAGATACAATCTGAAAGCAATTCACAACGGAAGAAGGGAGGAGGAGGGAGAAGGAAGGCTGTGACCAATATTTCAAAGATACAATCTGAAAGCAATTCACAACAACGTTAGTTGATGGTACCCCAGCTACTGGGCTGTGACCAATATTTCAAAGATACAATCTGAAAGCAATTCACAACACGATGAAGGAGGTTTATCACCAATAAAATGCTGTGACCAATATTTCAAAGATACAATCTGAAAGCAATTCACAACCAGCTGGTTGAAGTATAGCCCTGCACTAACGCTGTGACCAATATTTCAAAGATACAATCTGAAAGCAATTCACAACGGAGAGCGTTACGATTGTTGCAATCTGATCGCTGTGACCAATATTTCAAAGATACAATCTGAAAGCAATTCACAACTTAGTAGATTTGAGCGTGAAAATACTAACGGCTGTGACCAATATTTCAAAGATACAATCTGAAAGCAATTCACAACGCGCATGGATCAATAACCTCCGCTACGATTGCTGTGACCAATATTTCAAAGATACAATCTGAAAGCAATTCACAACTGTTGGCGATAAAGTTAAATTAAAGAAAGAGCTGTGACCAATATTTCAAAGATACAATCTGAAAGCAATTCACAACGAGAAGGAGGAGGGGGGAAGAGGGAGAGAAGCTGTGACCAATATTTCAAAGATACAATCTGAAAGCAATTCACAACTGAACCCGCATAAACACCAAAGAATAAATTGCTGTGACCAATATTTCAAAGATACAATCTGAAAGCAATTCACAACTGCTTCGGTCTGATCCTGCCCATCAAGGCTGCTGTGACCAATATTTCAAAGATACAATCTGAAAGCAATTCACAACTATTGCCCGCATCTCCATCATTAGTAGTTTGCTGTGACCAATATTTCAAAGATACAATCTGAAAGCAATTCACAACTATATATGCCCAATTTCGTCAACCTCCCATGCTGTGACCAATATTTCAAAGATACAATCTGAAAGCAATTCACAACCCTCATAATCAAACCCAACGATGTCGAGGTGCTGTGACCAATATTTCAAAGATACAATCTGAAAGCAATTCACAACTATATATTTGCAATATAAATATTAAATAATGCTGTGACCAATATTTCAAAGATACAATCTGAAAGCAATTCACAACAACAAAACGCTGAGGGTTTGAAGAATAATTGCTGTGACCAATATTTCAAAGATACAATCTGAAAGCAATTCACAACTGGGGTGCGCAAAACAACTTGAAAAGTACCGCTGTGACCAATATTTCAAAGATACAATCTGAAAGCAATTCACAACTAAAAAGCTCCTTGCTCCGATCAATTATTTGCTGTGACCAATATTTCAAAGATACAATCTGAAAGCAATTCACAACGTACACAGGGTGCTTTTTAATCCAAGCCCCGCTGTGACCAATATTTCAAAGATACAATCTGAAAGCAATTCACAACTATCTTTTTACTACTAAATTAGGATACCAAGCTGTGACCAATATTTCAAAGATACAATCTGAAAGCAATTCACAACAAATTCGTCTATACTAACAATTTCTTCGTTGCTGTGACCAATATTTCAAAGATACAATCTGAAAGCAATTCACAACTCGGTTTAGTTTTACCATTTTTTAAAACAAGCTGTGACCAATATTTCAAAGATACAATCTGAAAGCAATTCACAACAAATAAACTATTTAAAAAATTTGAAAATTCGCTGTGACCAATATTTCAAAGATACAATCTGAAAGCAATTCACAACATGATAGTATGTAGGCTATCTAATGCAATTGCTGTGACCAATATTTCAAAGATACAATCTGAAAGCAATTCACAACGTACCGGTGAAGAGATATTTGCAGAAAATGTGCTGTGACCAATATTTCAAAGATACAATCTGAAAGCAATTCACAACATCTCCGATGCACCAACCACACCAATACATGCTGTGACCAATATTTCAAAGATACAATCTGAAAGCAATTCACAACAGTGCTAGATGACACTTGTCATCTGGTATAGCTGTGACCAATATTTCAAAGATACAATCTGAAAGCAATTCACAACATTGGATAACACCAGATTTTGCTCATATCGGCTGTGACCAATATTTCAAAGATACAATCTGAAAGCAATTCACAACATAATCCATCGTTGGTATTAACACCAAACAGCTGTGACCAATATTTCAAAGATACAATCTGAAAGCAATTCACAACCGATAGGAGAGTATGGAACAAAAACTTTACGCTGTGACCAATATTTCAAAGATACAATCTGAAAGCAATTCACAACTAGTATGGCTCATGATAGGAAAATGTGGAGGCTGTGACCAATATTTCAAAGATACAATCTGAAAGCAATTCACAACTCAGGGCTTGAGGTTGGTCAAGTTGCTATGGCTGTGACCAATATTTCAAAGATACAATCTGAAAGCAATTCACAACAGTACAACTAATATGTACACAAATGATATTGCTGTGACCAATATTTCAAAGATACAATCTGAAAGCAATTCACAACAGTACAACTAATATGTACACAAATGATATTGCTGTGACCAATATTTCAAAGATACAATCTGAAAGCAATTCACAACGAATTAGTATTAGTTTGCCACCACAAAACAGCTGTGACCAATATTTCAAAGATACAATCTGAAAGCAATTCACAACCTTCCGTCTGGAGTTGTCCTGTCTGTTCTTGCTGTGACCAATATTTCAAAGATACAATCTGAAAGCAATTCACAACTGATAAAACATTGCAAGCAATTAGTAATGAGCTGTGACCAATATTTCAAAGATACAATCTGAAAGCAATTCACAACTTGGTGTGTCATCGGGAGATTTACTATTTGGCTGTGACCAATATTTCAAAGATACAATCTGAAAGCAATTCACAACGGAGGTGTAGTTGCTTGGGCCGTGTTGGGTGCTGTGACCAATATTTCAAAGATACAATCTGAAAGCAATTCACAACTTTTGACCGTTCTTTATGTCAAAAGTTTTGCTGTGACCAATATTTCAAAGATACAATCTGAAAGCAATTCACAACGTTTTAATGTATTCAATATCAGCATTTACAGCTGTGACCAATATTTCAAAGATACAATCTGAAAGCAATTCACAACGCTGATATATATCTGCATGAAATGGGACACGCTGTGACCAATATTTCAAAGATACAATCTGAAAGCAATTCACAACGATGCAAACATAAGCCCTTTAAAAGCAAAAGCTGTGACCAATATTTCAAAGATACAATCTGAAAGCAATTCACAACGGTGATGAAGTGGGTATTATCGGGGTTGGAGCTGTGACCAATATTTCAAAGATACAATCTGAAAGCAATTCACAACCTGCAATCGGAGTTCATGATAGGGCTATTAGCTGTGACCAATATTTCAAAGATACAATCTGAAAGCAATTCACAACTATCCTCCTTATTTAAGCCTAAAGAAGCGTGCTGTGACCAATATTTCAAAGATACAATCTGAAAGCAATTCACAACAACCGACACTAAGCTAAATGCGAGCCACAAGCTGTGACCAATATTTCAAAGATACAATCTGAAAGCAATTCACAACCCATTGGCAATTGCTAAAAATCTCACTTGTGCTGTGACCAATATTTCAAAGATACAATCTGAAAGCAATTCACAACATCAACCCCTACGCCTATAATTCCAACCTCGCTGTGACCAATATTTCAAAGATACAATCTGAAAGCAATTCACAACAAATAGCTGATGCTGGATTATTTCCAGTGCGCTGTGACCAATATTTCAAAGATACAATCTGAAAGCAATTCACAACATCAAACCAGAACATTCTTGAGCCGCAACAGCTGTGACCAATATTTCAAAGATACAATCTGAAAGCAATTCACAACATGGAAAATTGTTGTATCTTTATGGAAATTGCTGTGACCAATATTTCAAAGATACAATCTGAACCGAGCGTTCTTTGTGAGTTCGGCGCAGCCAAAGCAATTCACAACATGGCTTCTTATGAATATTGTCATAAATGGGCTGTGACCAATATTTCAAAGATACAATCTGAACCGAGCGTACTTTGCGAGTTCGGCGTAGCCAAAGCAATTCACAACACAACCAGAGACACTATTGATATCCCAATTGCTGTGACCAATATTTCAAAGATACAATCTGAACCGAGCGTTTTCCCGATAAAAAGCATCGGGACAAGTTTTGCGAGTTCGCTGAAAGCAATCTACGATGAATGGGGTAGTTTAAATAATTTGACTCTAAGGTGTTATCGGCTAATCGCAAAATGCGATACAATTATCGCAAAATATGATAATCTGCATTACAACCTCATCAGGAAATGATGCAACACCAAAAATTGATTGTACAATGCAATTCTCCTCCTTTTTTAAGGTGGGGCAGAGGAGAGTAAGTTTTGTAGTTAAAACTTCCGATCTCTTTAAGATATCATAACCATTAGTAAAGTACCCTATAGGTGTTTAGCGTATTATTTTATTAGAAAGATCTAAGAATTGTTGCTATTTAGTTACTTTTTATTTCCCATCCACGAGATGTATAGCTTAAAAGATACTCCATGATTTATAAAGAAAAAACTAGAGTCATATCCCAAATCCGTGTTATTATCCGCTGCACCTCCAAAGCCCATAATAGCAGCACCTTCTAAGTCGTAACCAGCTGCAAATAGCAGGAATACTGGCCCTGCATTTTTGTAATACCTAAATCCAACGGAAAGAGAGTAATGAACTAATGCTGTGAATGAATTGCTCTTAACAAATGTTTTACCAGGGTTAAGGGCTTCGGCCATATTTACCCCATAGTCAGAAATTTTACCCGTTCCAAAACCGATTTTATCTTGTGTTGAAGCATACATTCCGAAACGCATTGCTGGTCTTCCCGGTATACTACCCAATTTACCACCTGTCAGGCAAAGCTGGCGGAGAATATCAAATCCAAAACAAGCAGAATAAAATTTGGCAGTGAATAGTGTATCATATGCAGGAATACCAAATTTTTGATGCTCTCTTCCCCCCGGTGTTACCAATGTGCTGAATTTCATAGGGAATCCCATAGATGTATAACCTACACCCCAATATGTTCCAAGAATTCTATTCATTACAGCCCCTCCAGCCATGTGTTTATACATGTTTGAAGTTTTTATAAGTTCTACTGTAAAATATTTATTGCTAAATTTACGACTGGTAAAATAACCGTCAGTAGAGGGGAGTTGTCCAGACCATGTAAAAACTCCAGAAACCTCCGAACTTTGAAGTTTGAGCCAATAATTTTTTAGGTTAATATACCCTCCGTACTTGTATGCTTTTCCAACCAAGTTATTTTCAACATTTGCCGAGAGTCCAAATCGTAAACCAATTCTGCGTAAGGCAAAGTTGCCTTCAAAGGATGATTGTGAGTTTATATCGAATTTGTATTTTAAGTACTTTCCATCATCATCGTTGAGGTTGAAAACCTTCCATTTTAATGCTGGGATATATGAAACACCTAAAAAGGCTGGAAGCGTATCTTTTTTGCTTTGTGAGAAAAGGGAAGTAGGTACTATTAAAGCTACTGAGAAAAGAACAATGAGAAAATTACGCATAGCGTTTATTTTAAAAAGATTTTGATTTCAAAGTTAAAAATAAATACTACAAATGTGCTCGTACCTTCTTTGTTTAAGATTAAATCAAAGAATTTTCATAACCTCCAAATTAGTTACTTAGCAAAACGCTCATAAAAATAAGTATTTTATTTAGCTAAACGGGTGTTTAATTGCAATATTTAATGACTACCTTTGAAGATTAATTATTTAATAGATATGATGAAATCTCTAAGAATTGGTGATTTAGCAATTGCAATCCCAATAGTGCAGGGTGGTATGGGCGTTGGAATATCTCTTTCTGGGTTGGCTTCTGCAGTTGCAAATGAAGGGGGGGTAGGGGTTATCTCAAGTGCAGGCCTTGGATTACTTTATCGTGAATTTACAACCGATTACCTTGAGGCTA
Source organism: Bacteroidales bacterium (assembly GCA_013141385.1). Taxonomy (NCBI): domain Bacteria; kingdom Pseudomonadati; phylum Bacteroidota; class Bacteroidia; order Bacteroidales; species Bacteroidales bacterium. Next base: position 56,458 of record JABFRB010000034.1, read on the forward strand.
GCATTCATGGCTTAAAGGAGGAACTTCGGAAGGCCAGAGAAAAAACAAAAGGTGTTATTGGTGTAAATGTAATGGTTGCCATGTCCAATTTTGCCGATATGGTAAAAACATCAATAGCCGAAAAAGCAGACATAATTTTTTCAGGAGCTGGTTTGCCTCTTGATTTACCTGGATTTCTAAAAAGCGATAGTACTACTAAACTTGTTCCCATAGTTTCATCAGGTCGTGCCGCTAAATTGATTTGCGAAAAGTGGAAGAAGATATACAACTATTTACCTGATGCTATTGTTGTTGAAGGTCCCAAGGCTGGAGGTCATCTAGGATTTAAACTTGAACAAATAAACGATGAAAACTATTCGTTAGAGAAACTTATACCCGAAGTAGTAGCTGAGGTTAAGAAGTTTGAGGATGAGTACCATCAATTAATTCCTGTTATTGCAGCAGGAGGGATTTACACAGGACAGGATATCAGGGATATTATGAATCTAGGAGCTTCTGGAGTTCAAATGGCTACACGTTTTGTAACAACAGATGAATGCGATGCTTCTGATGGATTTAAACAATCATATATTGATTCGAAAAAAGAGGATATTCAGATTATAAAAAGTCCAGTTGGTATGCCCGGAAGAGCAATTGGAAATAATTTTTTGGATAAAGTAAGGCTAGGGTATAAGCAACCAATAAGATGCCCGTTTAAGTGTATCAAAACCTGCGAAATATCTTCAAGTCCATATTGCATTATTACCGCCCTTATTAGTGCATTCAAAGGGAATTTTGAGCATGGGTATGCTTTTGCCGGAACAAATGCCTATTTAGCCACAAAAATAACATCGGTTAAAGAGACTTTCCAAGCCATTTTTAAAGAATATAATAAAAGTAAGTAACTCTCTTTTGTTGTTTTTAAAGTAGAAAAAGGTAAAACAATTTTGTTTTACCTTTTTCTGTTTCTAGTAATATTTATTTTGAACTAATAGAACGGTTAAACCCAGCTATTATATGTTATGCAATGATTATTCAAAAATATTTGCGTATAACTTTGATATTCTTGATAGTTAAATTGATTTTTACTATTATTTCTGGTAATTTTATACTTTAATCATCAGAATAGTTTTGCCAACGATTTTTTAAAGAAAGTCAGAAAAGTTTATTTGAAAACGATTGACTAAAATAAAACAATATGGCAAAAATTGATTTAGTCAAATATTTGATTGATAGACATAAAGAGACTCATAAACCTTGCCCTGAACCTGGGCCAGTAATTACTATTTCTCGTGAAATGGGATGCTCTGGTACACAAATTACTCAACAACTTGTAAAGGAGTTAAATAAACGATTTGATTATAAAAATGGAGAGCTGTGGAAATGGGTTGGGAAGGAAGAAATTCAAGAGGCAGCGGCTCATGCACTAAATTTACCTCCAGAAGAGATTAGCTATGCCCTTGAGGCTAAGAAAAAAACTATGATGGATGACATCCTTCAATCATTTTCAAGTAAATACTATAAAAGTGACAGGATTATTCGTAAAACAGTAAAAGAAGTAATTCGCTCAATTGCCTGTCATGGGAGGGTGGTTATTCTTGGACGTGGTGGTGTTGCTATAACTAGAGATATCCCGCGTTCTTTACATATTAACCTTGAGGCTCCACTCGAGTGGCGTGCGTTAAGAATCTCTGAGAAGTTAGATGTTGAACAGAAAGCAGCCGAAAGTTACATTCTGGAGATTGATAAGAAAAGAGAGGAGTTTAGAGTTTACTTTGGTGGAGTAAATACAGATTATACAAGATTCGATATAACATTTAATAGTATGACACTATCAATTAGTGAAATAGTAGAAATTATTATAAAAACAATGGAGATTAGAAAACTTATTTACTAGGTTATAAGCAGTTGCAGTTTTTAATGCTAAAATTTAAAACAGAGTTTATTCTTTTTGAATAAGCTCTGTTGGTTTATTGGATATATAGATTCATAAAAATGAAACTTATAGTAAAATTGAATTCATTTATCAAAAAAAGAAAACTAATTATTAATTTTACTGTATCAGAAAAAAAGGATTGTTATTTTGGCATCTTAGTTGTGTGAAATATACTATAACTAGATTTTTTATGCTCATCTATACCCCGATTTGTAAATCATTCATTACTTATTCAGGATTAAATAGTTATATGATGCGGATTTGCATTCTGTTTTTTATTATCACCCAATATCATTCTGTGATTGCTCAACAGGCAGTTCCGCTTCCTGCTGAAATTAAGAAAGTGGTGGATGATTATATCCAGAAGGGTAACGAATCCGAAAAAATAAAAGAGTATAATCAGGCATCATTTTACTTCCATCAGGCTGGGAATATATGCTGGACGCATGGTCTACTAGAGAATGCAATAGATCTACTTAAAAAATCTCTTGAAATGACAGGGCGCCTATCAAATTTGAATGGCACTTCTGTTTTATGTACAAAAATTGGATTGCTTTATGCCGAGACTAAGAATTTCGAAAATTCCCTTACCTATTTTTTAAAAAGTTTGGATATGGCAAGAAGAATGAATAGAAAATCTGAAATTATTTCATCCTTATTGAATATTGCTAACTCCTACAATGAAATTGAAAAGTATAATGAATCCGTACCTTTTTTAGTTGAAGCAGAAACCTTATCGAAGGATATTGGAGATACAAAATATCTACGAAATTGCTACTCATTGATGACACGGGTATATGATAAGGTTGGGGATAGAGAAAAATCGACCCAATATTTTAACCTTTTTGCTGCCATTACTAAGAAAATTCAACAGGAGGAGGTTTCTAAAAAAGAGGATGAAGCCCGACTTATGGTAGATAAGGCAAACTCAAAAGTGTTAGAAGTAGAGTCAATTAAGAATGCAACTGAGCAAGAACTTAAAGAGAAAAAGATAGAATTGAATGAAAAACAGATAAATCTAGATAAAGTCGAGCAGATATCGAGAGAACAACAAATGCAAATTGATTTACTCAATAAAGAGAAAGAGTTGCAAAAAGCAATAATTCACCAGCAAAGGTTAATGCGAAATGTTTACTTGGGAATAATAATTACTGTTTTATTGATATCAGGCTTGACCTATTTTGGGTATGAAAAAATTAAGAAATCAAATGTGTTACTCAATTCAAAAAATATCGAAATCAGTTTTCAGAAGGACGAAATTGTAAAACAAGCAGAAGATCTTCGTGAACTTAATGCATTGAAAGACAAAATTTTTTCTATAATTTCACATGATTTAAGGTCCCCTCTTTTTTCACTCATAGGCATGCTGAATTTGGCCAAAGATGGATATTTTTCAATTGAAGAGCAAAATCAAATATTGAGCGAATTGTCAAAAAATGTTGAATATAATACCGAACTTTTAGAGAATTTATTAAAGTGGGCATCAAGTCAAATGATGGATAGTTCTATAAACTCTGTATGCTTTGATATTCACGATATTGTAAGAAATAAAGTAAATCTTTACGAAAAAACAGCTGCCCAGAAAGGTATAAAGCTTGAAAACAAAGTAAATGTTAATACCGAAGTTCTAGCAGATAGGGATATGATTGAGGTTGTTATGAGAAATCTTATTACCAATGCAATTAAATTCAGTAAAGAAGGTGACGTTGTAGTAATTAGTTCAAAGTCTCAAGAAGGTATTATTACTACCTGTGTTGCCGATAATGGAATGGGGATACCTGGTGAGGCTATTGAAAAGTTATTTGGTAAGCATGTTTTCTCTACAAGAGGAACATTAAATGAAAAAGGAACCGGACTAGGATTAATTCTTTGTCGTGATTTTATCCAGTTGAATGGAGGACGAATTTGGGTTGAAAGTGAATTGTATAAGGGGAGCAAGTTTTTCTTTACACTTCCTGCAAAACAGATTATATAGTTCTATAAATAGGAGGATGTTTAAATGCCTGCCAATAAATCAGGAAAATATATCGAAGAAATTGCAAGATTTGGCTTTAAGGTATAACAGTTTTATGGTCTATACTTTTGGTGGTTTTAGAGTTATTTAAAATAATGAAAGTTGAACCGCATTTGAAAGTTGCTTGCTCCGTTCCGTTTGCATAAGTTGAGTTCGGAGTCTTAAGGGAGTTATTTCTTGTATTGATGGACTTGAGAGTTCATGGCAGGTTATAAAGTACCGTGCTCTTTTCATCACAACACCTATTTTTTGTAAATGGAATGAATTTAATTTACTAAACCTTCGTGCAGACATAATCAACCTTGCCGATTTTGGCCCAATCCCTGGCACACGAAGGAGTAAATGTAGATCTGCTCGATTGATATCGACTGGGAAAATATGAGGGTTTCGAAGGGCATAGCCAAGTTTTGGGTCAAGTTCAATATCAAGGTTGGGATTCTTATCGTTAACTATTTCATCAACCTTAAATTCGTAAAATCTTAGAAGCCAATCTGCTTGATACAAGCGATGCTCCCTACGGAGAGGCGGAGTAGTTAAGGCAGGTAATCGCTTATCATACTCATTGGTTGGATTGTAAGCGGAGTAGTAAACCCTTTTTAGTTTATTTACTCCGTAAAGATTTGATGAGAGATGAAGAATTTGGTTATCCGTATCTGGAGTTGCACCAATAATCAGCTGTGTGCTTTGACCTGCGGGAGTAAAAATGGGTGTTTTGCGGTATTTACGACGTTCCTCCTTGTTCTCTTCAATTTGGGTATGAATGTAACCCATTGGGTTAAGTATGCTTGGGTAGTTCTTCTCGGGAGCTAAATATTTTAGATTTTGCTCCGAGGGAATTTCTATATTTACACTAAGCCTGTCGGCGTATAGACCCGCCATCTTTATTAATTCAGAACTTGCTCCTGGGATACTTTTTAGATGAATATACCCGTTAAAATGATGGATGATCCTCAAATCCTTGGCAACTCTGGCCAACCGTTCCATAGTATAGTCAGGACTTTTAACTACCCCAGAGCTTAGGAATAACCCTTCTATATAGTTCCTTCGGTAAAAGTTGATGGTAAGATCAACCACCTCATCTACAGTAAAGATAGTTCGCTGGATATCGTTACTTTTGCGATTTGTACAGTAGGCACAATCATAGATACAATGATTGGTGTAAAGAATTTTAAGTAGTGAAATACAACGCCCATCATCGGCAAAACTATGGCAAATCCCTGCATAAGCAGCATTGCCAAGTCCACCGGGAGTGTTTTTCCTATTGCTCCCACTAGATGAGCAAGATACATCATACTTGGCTGCTGCTGATAGTATTTTTAGCTTTTCGAGAGTTTCCATCGCGTAAATGAAAATTTAATAGTGATAATTGAAAAAGCGTAAATAATGCGAGTTCGATGTAAGTATAACATATTGATCCTAAGTATAGTGTTGGATTATTGCTTTATCATGCTGAACGAAGTGAAGCATCTGTTTTATAGACCATTAGATCCATTGCTTCGCTCAGAACCGAGCTTGCGAGTTCGGCGGAGCCAATGACACCTTACATTGAACTGACGTAAAATAGCATATCCTGTTTTTCACCTTTCATTAATCACCTCTCATTTCTTTCTAATCTCTTTCTTGATCTCCTCAACATCCTGCATAAGTTTCTGAACCGACATCATTAGCTGTTCAATGCTAATATTACCATCTGGTAGATGATCCGTTGTATAATGCACAAACTTCCAAACCTCAAAAATATCCTGACCTTTCACCTCGAATGGGTGGTATAGAGGATTTAGGGACGATAGAACAAAGTGCCCAGTTTCAATTAGGAGGTTTTCCACAATTTTAAATACTAATCCATCCTCACGTGTAAGGATAATACATGCTTCACCCGTTTTAATTGATGTCCAGTCTTGAATAAATTCACCCGTTACCCATGAACCATCGGGGATTGGTAGCATCGAATCGCCGCTTATCTGGAAAGTACGGTACTTTCGATCGTTCTTTAGGAAGGGCAGGCGATACACAGGCAGCGAACTTACATATTCAGGATCGGCAAAACCAGACATATATCCAGCCTTCACCTTTGCAGTTACAAGTTCAATATTCTCTTCGTTATCATTACCAACGGTTGAGGTAAGAACTCTAAGGTTGGTACCCTTTGTGTAGATGTCAGAGCCCTTTTCTATTTCCTCAAATTGAAATTCAGTAAATGTGTTTAAATCAATTTTGAGTAAAATGTCAACCGAAATTCCAAAATACTCTGAAACAGCTAGTTGGATATCAAGGGTTGGTTGCGAAATCTTATTCTCATAATTATTTAGGGTAGGTCTTTTTACTTTTAACTCAGCAGAAAGTTCCTCTTGCGTTAACCCTTTTCGTTTTCGCAAAGTTTTTAGGTTTGAGTGGAAGTACATAGGCGTATGATTTTAATATAATCAAATAAATGATTAAATAATAAGCAAATATAAATTATGTGATTATTCTTTCCAAATATTTTTGATCTTTTTTCAATTACTTTGATTGCTGTTGTTAAATGATTGATATTATATATGATATGAGATTTTATTACGATTTGCATAATGAGAAATTAATTAAAAAACCCTAAATGAGTACCTAACAATAAATCACAATTCGTAATTTCACCATTAAATATTATTGCCATGTCCTTTAAGCGCATAGTTCTGATAATCGCAGTAGAAGTTGAAGCAAGACCCATAATTGATGGGTTGGGATTAAGTCACAAAGGGAAACTCTTAAGCCCATTACCAATGGAGTTTTATGAGGGACGACACAATTCATTAAATATCGATCTTATCACCAGTGGGAAATGCGATAGATTCAATGTTGATAATGTTGGCCCACAGGCTGCAATTCTTAATGCTGCAACTGCCATTGGTCGTCTTCAGCCGGATTTAATTATAAACCCGGGTACTGCGGGAGGTTTTGTTAGCGCTGGTGCAAGGATTGGGGATGTTTACCTTAGCTACCCGATGATCTGCTACCATGATCGACGGATTCCTATACCGGGTTTTGATGCATATGGTATTGGTTCTTACTATTGTTTCGATACAAGGGGGATTGCAGAAAACCTTGGATTAAAAACTGGTATTATTTCAACAGGAAGTTCTTTGGATTATACCGATAAGGATTTGGAACTGATAAAATCTTACGGAGGCGTTGTTAAGGAGATGGAGGCAGCATCAATTGCTTGGGTTGCTGATTTATACAAGATCCCCTTCTTTGCTGTTAAATCAATTACCGATTTGGTTGATAATTCTACACCAACGGAGGAGGAGTATCTACGAAATTTAACTTCGGCATCTATTGCGTTAAGTCGAGAGGTTGTTAGAATAATCAAGTATTTTGCGCAATAGATTCATACAACCCACATCATTTTAAAAATTGAAAATGCAAAATCAATCAACCTATAAAAGAATCATTTCAAGCCTAAACTCCACAGATATTGTAACTTTAGGTTACTTGATAATCACTTTAGTTTATATTTTGTTGTCGTCAGGTAGGCTAAACGGAGAGTTTGCACATATTCTTTTTAGAATTATTGTTATTAGTTTGATTTGTTGGTCAGCATGGCTTTCACCAAAGATTAGTAGTAGATTCATCCTATTCTTTCGGAGTATATACCCATTTATCCTTTTTGGAGCATTTTACTCAGAAACCGATTACCTGAATAATATTCTTTTCAACAATCTTGATTCTATCGTTGAGAAAGTTGAACTATGGATTTTTGGATTACATCCGAGTATAGTATTTTCAAAATATTTTCCGCAGAAGTGGTTTAGCGAATTAATGAATTTCGGGTATTTTTCATACTATTTTCTTATCATTTTACTTCCTTTTTGGCTGTTTATTAGGAGGAGAGATTCATTTCAATATGTTGTATTTACTATCACTACAACGTTCTATCTATTCTATCTGTTTTTCATCATATTTCCTGTTGCAGGGCCACAGTTTTATCTCGAGGAATCATTAAGGACTATCCCCAACTCTGGTATATTTCGTGAACTAGTTAAATTTGCAGAATGGGTAGGAGAGGGGTCAACAGCAGCATTTCCCTCATCACATGTTGGAATGGTTGCAATTATAGGATACCTAGCATATAAATACGCAGAAAAACTATTATTTGTATATATGATTTTTGGATTGCTTATTTGCTTTTCCACTGTATACATTAAGGCTCACTATGCAATTGATGTTATTGGAGGAATAGTTTTTGCCCCGGTATTTTTGGGATTAAGTAATAGATTAAATAAATGTTTTAAGTAGATGAACATATTCCACATTCAACAATTTATCACATTATCATTCCACACATTGTAGAATAAATCCTCCAAAAACCCAGTGTTTTATTGTGTTGATAGACGGTTGATAATTTGTAATATTCAGAAATACAGCAATATAACTTCGTGTATATTTTTTTCTAAAATCTTGGCAAGATTTTCTCTATATAATACATTGTAAGATTCACCCCAAACACGAATCTTTAATATATATTCTGCTGAATAACAGCAGCCAGGTTGTCCGGGTTATGATTTCTGTCAGCCATGCATCGAATCCACCACACAGTCCCAGATCCCGACAGTACCGGACAACCTCTTTTTTTAAATCAATTAGTAAATATCCGATTTCAGGTTGAAGAAGTAGTTAATTTTCCTCAATAAATTCAATACCTTTGCCATTACCAAACCTGAAAAATTGAAAACGGATATACTTTTAATTACACCTCCATTAACTCAGCTGAATTCTCCTTACCCAGCAACAACGCAGCTGTTGGCATATCTTCGTGCAAACTCTATAAATGCCGTTCAATATGATTTAAGCATTGATTTAGCAGATGCTGTTTACAGCAGGAAATTTCTTTCGGAAATATTATCTGAAAATAAAAAACCGTATATCAATTTAATTGAGCCAGTTAAGGCTTTTATTAGAAGCGAGAACCCCACTTTATCGCATAGAATTTGCTCACGACAATTATTGCCAGAGGGTTCTAGATTTAATAACATCGAGGATTTGGATTGGTGGTTTGGCTCTTTGGGTGAAAATGATATGGCTCGTCATTTGGCAACACTTTTTCTGTTAGATATATCCGATTTTATTCGCGAAAATGTCTGCCCCTTTTTTGGTGTAACTAAATACGCTGAACGAATTTCAATTTCACTCCCTGAATTTGATAAAATAGAGGATGAACTAAAGAAGATACCTAATCCTGTTGATAATTTAATGTTATCGCTCTTAAAGGAGAAGTTAGATCATTACAATCCCCGAGTTGTAGGATTTACTGTACCATTTCCTGGTAATCTTTATGCAGCGCTAAGATGTGGAAAGTATTTAAAAGAGCAAAATCCAGAAATTAAGATTGTATTAGGAGGGGGTTACATCAACACAGAATTAAGAACTTTTTGCGATCCAGCAATCTTTCAATATGCTGATTTTTTAATACTTGATGATGGAGAGTTGCCTCTGTTACGCTTAATGCAATATATAAATGATAAAAGAACTCCATTATTAAGAACATTTATTGCCGAAAATAGTGAGGTTAAACTTCTAAATAATTTACCTGATACTGTTCTTGTTAAAGATCTTCCACCTCCAGATTATACTGGAATTGAAGTTAATAAATACCTCTCGCTAATGGAATTGCCAAACCCAATGCATAGCCTTTGGAGTAATGGGTTTTGGAATAAAATTCAGCTAGCACGAGGATGTTACTGGGCAAAGTGCGCATTTTGCGATACATCGTTACCATACATCTCAAACTACGATGCCTCGGAGATTTCAAAACTAGTCGATAATATTCAGAGCATTATCCATCAAACAAGTCAAACCGGATTCCATTTCGTTGATGAGGCTGCACCTCCTTCGTTGTTGAGAAAATTATCAGAAGAGATAATAAAGCGAGATTTGATTATTACATGGTGGACAAACATTCGATTCGAAAAAAACTTTACACCTGATTTATGTAAATTGATGTCAGATGCAGGTTGCATTGCTGTTTCAGGAGGAATAGAGGTAGCATCGAATCGATTACTCAATCTGATGAACAAGGGAGTTACTGTTGAACAGGCAGCAACAACATGCAAAAACTTTCAGGATGCAGGTATAATGGTTCATGCATACCTAATGTATGGATTTCCTTCGGAATCAGAACAAGAAACAATTGATTCACTCGAAGTTGTTCGACAATTTTTTAAGCATGGGTTGATACAATCAGGATTTTGGCACAGGTACGCTATGACCTGTCATAGTCCTACTGGAAAATCACCCCAAAATTATGAAGTTAAGAGGGTATCACTAAAGCCAAATCCCTTTGCTAATAATGAAGTGCCATTCATTGAAAGTGTGAATTGCAAGCATGGAAGGCTTGGCAAGGGGCTCGAAAAATCAATCTATAATTATATGCATGGCGTTGGAATTGATGACCATGTAAGCCAATGGTTTGATTTTAAGGTTGCATTGCCAACTATTCCACCCGATTATATTGCTAAAATAATCGGAATTAAAAGATTTAAGGATAAAAAAAGAGGCTGAAGCGGATGCTACAGCCTCAACTAACAATTCTACGAAATTATTTCACTGGAAAACTTATCTTAGTTTCAATCTTCATCGGATCACCAACAACCATTGGGTCGGTCAGATACTCCTCTAATGGATTGCCAATAATTTCATATCCTTTACTTTTAATATAATCTTCGAGTTTGTAGTATGAATCGCTGGATGTGCTATAATCGCCAAAGTGTAAAACCGATACCACCTTTTGCTCTGGAGTTTTTAGCACTGAAATTCCTTGTGAAAGTTTCTTTGGTTCAATATTAACTGGAATAGCGGCAGTTACAATCCATGTTGGATTTGAAGGATCTCCATTATAAAAGGCTGCAGGAGCGCCAATCATTTTAACCACTGGAGAAGTTTTCATTAAACCCCCTATCTTTCCATAGGCTTCTCCAAAGAAATTTGCGATTGATTCTGTTGTAAGAGTATCGGTTATTGTTAAGTAAATTTTAGCTGGTTCTGCTGATTCCATAACATCTCCCGATTTACATACTGGTGGTAAATTTTCGACAACTTTTTTCAGATTCTCTAAACCTTTGTTAAAAGTTTTATTCATCATACCCTCAGCAACAAACCACATTAGCCTTCCCATAGGGTAGCCTGCTTTAGTAATTCTTGTTTCCCAAGTTACTTTTGTTCCTTCGGGTATCCGTTCGAGGATAAATAACGATGAATCTTTTCCACCATAGTCAAGATCAAGGTCGTATACTACCTTCTTTTCAAAAATACTCCCAAGGATAGTCATACTACCGTTACCACTTTTTTTACTCTTCCATGACTGATGTGCTCCAACACCATACTCAGGTCCGCTATACTCAGAAACCATTGCGGTATCCTCTTCGCTGAAAGGTGACCATTTTTCCCAATTCTTCAAGCTGTTTACTAATCCATAGATTGGCCTCGGGTAAGAGTTGACAACGATACTGTTTTTTAATACCTTTTTATTGGGAAGAAAGGCCGCAGCTACAAGGAGTAAAGTAACGACTCCCAGAACAATGTAAAGAAACCACTTAAGTACTTTCATAGGTTTTAGCGTTTTAAATTAAACTGAAAATAATTATCAATAAAAATACAAAATATACTCAATTATCACTTTGACTTTTTTAAGATTTATATTTTCTCTGTAAGTATTCAATAAAAATTTGACAATGACTTTTGAAATTGATTAATTATGTCTAGAACAACCCACTTTCAATAATGTATTGGTGTTAAAATATGTTAAAAGTGAATACTCAAATATTTATAAAAAACAGTATATCAAATAATTAATATTTTAGTTATAACAACTTATTATATTATTCAATAGAACAATTTATTCTTTTTATTGTTTTTTTGCTATATTAAATTAATCTAAATAAATATAAAAATGAAAACAAAAATTTTATTAATTATGGTATTGTTTTTATCTACGAGCCAATTATGGGCACAAGATAATAGCAATGTTAGGATTCCTCTAATTGGGGAAAGCGCTCCTTCTTTTACTGCACAATCTACAAATGGTGAAATTTCATTTCCTGCCGATTATGGAAGTAAATGGAAGATTCTATTTAGCCATCCTCGTGATTTTACGCCAGTTTGTTCTTCGGAACTTTTAGAAATGGCATACTTGCAAAATGATTTTGATAAAATGGGTGTTAAACTCGTTGTTGTTTCTACTGATACCCTTTATCAACATGTTGCATGGAAAAAGACGTTAGAGGAGATTAACTATAAAAATAGGGAAAAGGTTAAAATTAAATTTGCCATTGTTGATGATCAAAGCTGGTCCATTGCTAAAAAATATGGAATGCTACACCCTAAAGAAAGCACTACATCAGATGTAAGGGGTGTTTACATTATTGATCCAGATGATAAAATTCAAGCAATCTTTTTTTATCCTATGAATATTGGAAGAAATTTCGATGAGATTAAAAGAACTATTGCAGCATTGCAATCAACGTATAAGAATAAACTTTTAACTTCAGCCGATTGGAAACCTGGCGATGATTTTATGGTTCCTTACCAAAAGACAAATGATGGAGGGGATTTAACTAAGAATAAATCAGATTATTATCAAGTATCATGGTTTATGACCTTTTTGAAATCAAAGGGTATCTCTGAAAAGTAAGCACTTAACTTAAGTTAAAACTAAAAAGGGGGTCGTTTTGACACCCTTTTTTAGTTTTTAATATATTTAGGATTGAGGATTAGATCCTAAATCTTATTGAACCCTAAACTATTCCATTTTTCTTATTCTGACCTCTATAGGAAAATCTTTAAGTAAATTAACTATTGTAGAAGTATCGGTTTTACCTGTGTGATAAGGGTATAAAATCTTTGGATTTAACATTAATGCTGCCTCTTTTACCATTTCAGGGGTCATAGTGTATGGTAAATTCATTGGTAGGAACGCAATATCAATAGGTTGAAATGTTGTCATTTCAGGGATATTTTCTGTATCACCAGCAACATATACTCTTTTGTTACCCATATTTAATATATAGCCATTACCTTCCCCTTTAATGTGGTATGGAGTTCCATTTTGTCTTACATTAACAATATTGTAAGCGGGGACTGCTTCAATCGAAATATCATCATATTGTACATGCTCGTTATTATTGACAACATTTGATTTAGGTTTGAATTTGCTCTGTTTTTCGCATTCTTGAGTCCAGTATAGAACCGTATTGTCTTTCCAGACATCTTTTAGTGCAGTAGAATCAAGATGATCACCATGATGGTGTGTAACCAATATCAGGCCAGCTTTTGGCTGTGTGGAATAGTCAGCTACTTTAGAGAAGGGATCTATGTAAATAAATTTTCCATTAAAGTCGAACATTAATGAGCCATGTCCAAGAAAATGGATGATTATATTTCCTTTAGTAGTTGAAATGGTATCTGAATTTTGAGCATTTACATTTATTGCTGAAATACCTATAAAGGCTAGAAGGACAGCGAATGTTTTCATAGTTAATATTTTACAACTTCAAATGTATGAAATTAACATAGATTTCATACATTTATTGTTAAAATGGTGTTTCGTAATAGGGTAATCTAATGTGTAGAGATCTTAAATGTATTGAGGGGAAAAATCAATTTTTTTAACATAAATTATATGTTAAAAAACATATGAATTTAGTATGTTGTTAATTATTAGCAAAATATAATTTCTCTATTTTTATACCTTGATAAAAAAATGTTGAATTAAATGGTTTAAAAATTTATCTTTCGTTTTCATTTTTATTAACCTAATCTAGAAAATCTATGAAAAAACTGTTATTAACCCTTTGTGTACTATTATTCCTAGGGATAAGCCTTGTTAACGGACAGACAAGGAAAATTTCAGGAGTAGTAAAAAGTTCTGAGGATGGACAAACTCTTCCAGGAGTTTCGATTGTTGTTAAGGGAACAACAACTGGTACAACAACAAATCTTGATGGGAAATATGAGATTAGTGTATCAGCTGATGCTACAACTCTAGTTTTCAGTTTTATTGGAATGAAAGCTCAAGAAGTGCCAATTAATGGAAGAGCAATTATTGATATAGAACTTGCTCCTGAAACAGCCTCGTTGGACGAAGTTGTTGTTGTGGGATTTGGTACTAGATTGAAATCTGACTTAACTGGTTCTATATCACAAGTTAAGGCAGAGGATATTGCAAACGTTACTCAGCCCAGTTTTGAGTCAGCAATTCAGGGAAAAACATCAGGTGTCTATGTTCAGAGTGGAACTGGTAAACTTGGACAAGGTATTAAAATGAGGATTCGTGGTTCTTCTTCAGTCTCTGCAAATAACCAACCATTATATGTAGTAGACAATATAGCAGTAAACACTGATAATATTGGTGATGCTGGTAATGAAGCCACAAACCCTATGGCTGATTTTAACCCTGCTGATATTGAATCAATTCAAGTTTTGAAAGATGCTTCCGCATCAGCAATATATGGTGCTAGAGCAGCAAATGGCGTTGTAATTATTACTACAAAACGGGGTAAAGAGGGTAAAACAAACTTTAACTTTTCAACACAGATTGGTTTCAGTGAACCAGCAAAAAAAGTTGGTTTTATGAATAGGGATCAATATCTTAAATTATTTGAGGAGGCTTTTAATAATACATTAGCATATACTGGTGATACTGATATTTGGGGTGCTCCTGATTATCAAACTTTACTTGATTGGGTTTTCCCTTACTGGAGAGATCCAGTAGATCCAAATAATCTGGCTAAAGGACCTAACACAAATTGGGAGAACCAAGCTTTGCGTAAAGGATCCCTACGTCAATATGATTTAACTGCTTCTGGTGGTAATGAAAAAACTAAATTCTTCACCTCTCTATCAATGGCTGATCAAGAGGCTGTTATTGTAGGTAACTCTTTTGATAGGATTAGTGCACGTTTAAACCTTGATCAGAAAGCAAATAATTTAGTGTCTTTTGGTCTAAGTCTAAACCCTGTTAGAACAAGAAACTTTAGGGTTGCTAATGATAATGCCTTCTCTCAACCATTACAGATGGTAGCATTACCTCCACTAGATCCAGTATATATTCCAGGAACTACTACTTTGAATAAATACACAGTTTATGAAAATGGAATGATTCCATTAAAATATAATAGTTTTAATGCTGAAATCTTTAGGAATATAGGTAATGTTTATGCAATGTTTAATCTTTTACCTACCTTAACCTTTAGAACTGAAGCAGGGATGGATTTAACAAACCAAAGGGAAAAAGGTTATCAGGGTCGTTTAACGAATGATGGTGGTCCTTTTGGAAATGCAACGGATAGAACTGTTACATTGTTAAATACAACTTCAAACTCCTATTTTACCTTTGATAAAACTTTTAAGGAGAATTACAACGTAAACCTTGTAGGAGGTATGTCATATCAGGAAGCCGTTTGGAATACTGCTATCGTTACTGCTCAAAATTTCCCAAGCGATCAATTTAAACGGATTGATAGTGCAGCAGAGATAACTGGTGCAGGTTCAAATGGTACTAACTACAGCTTCTTATCCTATTTCTTAAGAAGTAATTTAAAATTTTTCGACAAGTATTTAATTACTTTTAGCGGTAGAATTGATGGTTCTTCACGATTTGGTAAAAACTCTCGTTATGGTTTCTTCCCTGCTGGTTCGGTAGCATGGGTTGTATCTAAAGAGAAATTTATGTCAAATCAAAAAATAGTTAGTTTCCTAAAACTACGTACTAGTTGGGGTGTTACTGGAAATGCTGAGATTGGAAACTTTAGTTCCAGAGGTCTATATCAAGCAAGTAATTATGCTGGATATTCAGGTTTAGTTCCTGGCGGTATTGCAAGTCCTGATTTAAAATGGGAAACAACCAAGCAAACCGATTTTGGTATTGATTTTGGATTTTTAGATAATCGCATTACAGGTGAATTTGATTATTATATTAAGAAAACTTCCGATTTGTTATTAAATGTTACTTTACCTTCTACCAATGGTTATACTTCTGTAACCAAGAATGTTGGAAACTTGGAAAATAAAGGATGGGAGTTTGTAATTAATACTAACAACTTAACTGGCGAATTCCAATGGAATACAAGTTTCAATATTTCAGCCAATAAGAATAAAATTACAAACCTTGGTGGTAAAGTAATCAGCACTGGTATTTGGAGAGCAATGGAAAATTATCCAATTGGCGTTTTCTATACTAAGAAATTTGCTGGAGTTGACCCAGCAAATGGCGATGCACTTTTCTATACAGATGCAACTAGAACTACAACAACAAACATATTGTCGCAAGCAGCGAGTCAGGTGGTTGGTGATCCAAACCCCGATTTTGTTGGTGGTATTACCAATAATTTTAAATACAAGGGCTTTGACTTGAATTTTGTATTCCAGTTTGTTCATGGAAACGATATATTTAATGGTGGTCGTCAATGGCAGGCAGACGGGCTATCATACTTTGATAACCAAACATTAGATATATATAATAGTAATCGTTGGAAAACTCCTGGGCAAATCACTAATCAACCTCAATCAAGATTTGATATGGGCAATGGTTATGGACTTTCTTCAATGTTAGTTTTTGATGGTTCTTATATTAGATTAAAAGATATCACATTAGGATATTCAGTACCTACTAAACTAATCTCCCGAGTTGGATTAACAAGTGTAAGGGTATTTGTTAAAGGGTTAAATGTTTGGACAAAGACCAAATACCCAGGATGGGATCCTGAAACCAATTTTACTGGTACAGGTGCATCCGCGCAAACCCAAAATTTACAGCAAGGGTATGATTTTTATACATCACCACAACCAAGAACAATTACATTTGGCTTGCAACTAGGTTTTTAACTAGTATTTTATTAATTAAAAAACAGATATGATTATGAAAAGAAATAAAAATATAATAGTTGTCGCGTTGCTGTCAATGGCTATGCTATTCTCCGCATGCGATAAATACCTAAATATTGAACCTCAACAATCAATTGATGACATTAAGGTTTATACTAATCAAGATGGAGTTGTTGGTGCGTTAGAGGGGACATATTCAATATTGGGAGGTACAGATTTCTTTGCTGGAACAAGTGTTTTCCATTCCGATTTAATAGCAAATAGCAATAATTCAACAATTGGTTGGGTTGGAACATTTAATGGTTATAAACAAATGAATAATAAAGCGTTGGATCCAACCGAAGGTACTATTGCCGCAAAATGGAATTCGGCTTATCAGGCAATTAATGTTCTTAATAACTGTTTGGCAAATTTGGATAAGATTAAAGATGCTGATGTAAGAACAAGAGTATATGGTGAGGCTAAGTTCCTTCGTGGCGTTTTTTATTTTGAGTTGGTGCGTTTTTATGCTTTACCTTATGGTGCTGTAGTTGGTAATACTCAATTAGGTGTACCAATCATAACAGATCCTGTTCTTGATTTAACAAAAATTACATACCCTGCTAGAGCTTCAGTTAACGATGTTTATACTTTAATTATAAGCGATTTAACCTACGCCAAAGATTCATTGGCTCCAGGTAAAGCAGATTCCAATAGAGGATTAGCTACTTCTACCAATGCTAGTGCTTTTTTGACTAGAGTATATATGTCAATGGGTGATTGGGCAAATGCAGCTACCGAAGCAACAACTGTTATTGATGAGTTTGGTGGTGCATCAACTCTCAACACTACTCCACGTGCTTGTTATAATAATGCTGGCTATACAACTGAGGATGTATTCATGATTAGACAAAACCTTACAAGTAATGCAGGTTCAAGCAATAATGGTGTTGGTACTTTTTATGCTAGTTTACCGGGATATGGTCGTGGTGATGCTTATGTAAGAGCTGGTCATCTTGCTTTATATGAGGCTACTGATACTAGGGGTGGTTTAATGGATAACCCTGATGCTAAAACGGCTGCTGATATTAAGGAGATGTATTACTGGGGTGTTGGAACAAACTCTGGTCGCAGAATGACCGCTAAATATGCCAAATTTGATGCGTATGTAAACGTTATTCGCTTAGCTGAAATGTATCTTTCAAGGGCTGAGGCCAACTTTATGAATGCATCTACAATTGGTGATACCCCAAGGAGTGATATTGATGTTATTCGTGCTAGAGCAAATGCTACTCCACTAGCAGCAGACCCAACTTTAGCTGAAATTAAAGCAGAATGGGTAAAAGAAATGTGTTTTGAAGGCCATGCACTAGCTAATTTAAAAAGGTGGAAGGGCAGTACAGTAGCTCCAAGCACTTCACCTTGGGCTGGACAGTCTATCCCATGGGATGATGGAAGGTTAGTTCTCCCAATACCACAAAGAGAAATGGATGTAAATACTAACTTAGTTCAGAATCCTGCTTATGTTCACTAAAGAATAAGTTTACAATAATTATTCATTAGTATAATATTACTACTGGAGAGGTTGTCAAATATTATTTGACAACCTCTTTTTTTCAAAAAAATAATACTTTTACAGGAATTATGAGCAGTTATATCATATATTACGGATAGAATTCTTATTATGTTTTCTAATTATAGTTGAAATGAAAAAAATATTATTAAGCCTTTTACTTGCAACTCTTTTGCTTGGAGCACATTCTCAAAATATTGAGTTTAAGGCGGGATTAAGCCTGTCGAAGGCACTTTATTTTGTTGGAGATACATCAGTTTTTACAAATAGATTACCCGGAATAAATGCTGGAGTAATTAAAGAGTTTAAACTTGCAAATAATCTGTATCTGTCCACTAGTATCTGCTTTTCCCAACGGGGTTATAAAATTAACGACTCTGATGTTCATCTAAAGTATAGGTTCAACTATATTGATATACCTGCTAGCATCGTTTACAAATTTGAGCTCGATGATATCAACTTAAATTTTGAATTTGGACCATATTTAGCAATAGGTATAAATGGGAAATATATTCAGGGTGGAAAGACTAATAAAATACATTTTGGAAATGATACCAACCAAGTAAAAAGGTTTGATTTTGGTTTGAACTTAGGCTATTGCCTCGAATTTGAAAAGATTGCCTTGCGGCTAAACTATATGGTTGGATTTATTGATTTTGCTAATAATGGAACTGAATCGTTGAAGAATAGAATGTTCAGTTTTACTGTTGGTTATAAAATCAAATAGGACATAATAACGTCAGTTCGATTTAAGAGACTTTCATTAGTCTCTTAAATCGAACTGACGTTATATACCAAAATCGAAACTTAAGAATTGATCTGTTTATCATCCAGATTATTTGTTTCTGAATTTATTTTGTGATTATTCGGGAATGTTAAATAGTTTGCAAACATCCTTGTATGGCATATTCTTCAGGTCTGTCATTGTTTTGCCATTTAACGCTCCCGACTTTAATGCTGTAATGGTTCCCGGAATTGCAATGAATCTAAATTTATTAGCGGTTGCACTGGGTCTAACAATCATATCGCAAGTAAACTCTATTGATTGATAGTTGGATATTAAAAAACTCCAATTGGCTCCAACGGCATAGGCTGGTAAAGGTCGAACGGTTGAAGCATCGTATAAATCGCCAGCTAGCCAACAATAGGCAAGAACAACACCACTTTCCACAACATCTTGGGTTAAATCGGGGGCATTGGCTTCAAAATACCAATCGCCAGGACTTCCTGACCAAGTCGATGGAGAAAACCATTCAGAATAATACACTGTGGCATCCCGTCCAGCTGGTCCTTGAGTTTCTTCTTTTATACACCCAGCTAGGATCAGAGTTGCAAATGCAAAAAATAGATAAATAATTCGTTTTTTAGTTTTCATGTGTTTGTGGTTTTTTTTCAGAACATACTCTTTTGATTGTAATCTTTTATTATGCTTATAGATTAGAATATTGGATATAACAATTTGCGTTCCAATTTTAAATAGGATATTAAATTAACAACCTTTTTTACTTTATTATCAGCCTGCTGTTCGGGCTGATTTTCTTTTTCCATCATATTATTGAATAATTAGAGCGAGCTAAGTTGAGCGCTTTTAGTATGAAAAGTGCTACAATGAATTTAGAAAGAGCTGTAATATTCTCACATTTTTGTTGGTTTATTATGCAAGATCGGATAGTTAGATCTTTTTTTCTAAATTCGCAGCCGATTTACGATGGGCACTATTTTTAAAAACAAAAATCGTCTTCTTTGTGTTAATCTTTAGGTGCTCTAACTAGAAAGATTAAGAACTTAAATTAAATTTTCTCTTTACAATAGTTCGTTAAAGTATTATTATTGATCTGTAACATATTGTTTTTGTGATATTTTGTGTTTCCGTGTTTTGGTAGCAAAAATTTATAATAGCCACAAAATCACCAAGTCACCAAAAAACACCAAAAAGTTTACCGAACTATTGTCTTTAGAAATCGCTAATAACATTTTTATAAGATATGCGTTTTTAGTAAATAGCATTGATTCAATAAATTAAGAGTATGTACGAAGATATCAATTTTGAGTTTGTTAAAATAGCTAATGAAGAAGAATTGATCGATCTCTACAAAGATGGAGGTTGGTGGAAAGAAAGCCCTACTGAAAGGAATAATTTACCTATTCTAGTTAAGAATAGTTTTTGTTTTATAGTTGCCAAGACCAATGAAGGCAAAATCATTGGAATGGGCAGGGTAATCTCTGATGGAGTTAGCGATGGCTATATTCAGGACGTGATTGTAAACAAGTCGCACAGAAATAAAGGAATAGGGAAACTATTGGTGATTAAACTTAGGGATTATTGCCTGAATAAAGGACTTTCGTGGATAGGACTTATTGCAGAACCAGGAACAGAAGGCTTTTACACAAAACTGGGATTTAGTGAAATGATTGCCTATAAACCAATGTTACTAACTAAGAAGTAGTGTTTTACAATCAAAGAATGCTTTTGGATGTTTTATCAAATAAAAAGTGGTGTTATTAACTTATAATTAAATGCAGGACAACTTATTTAAATTGACTTTCACTCCAATTGAATTATCTCATAAAAATCAGGTTGAACCAATACTTTTAGAAGAACCACCACTTCTGGCAAGTTATACCTTTTCAAGTTTAGTTTCGTGGAAATTGATTTACAACTACGAATGGGCTATATTTCAAGATAGAACGCTGATTATTAGCGCAAATGCTCCAAAACGAAAAAATAGACATATTCTTCAGCCGCTAGGCACTTTTACAAAAGAATGTCAAGAGATGCTGTTGACCGAAATGGCTAAATTGGACTATCAAATAATAATCTTTGGTGTTAATGATTGGTTTATTAAACGTTTTCCAGAATTTACTTCTCATTTCGAAGTCAAGAACAATTTGGGTTATGCAAATTATATATACAAGGCTGAAGATCTGGCGCTGCTTGCGGGGAGAAAATATGCGAAAAAAAGAAATCTTATCTCCCAAACTGAAAATTCTTATAGTTGGACTGCGAATCCAATAACTGGTGATTGTTTAAATGAATGTATTAAGCTTTTGGAACATATTGCCAATGATGATCGAATTGAGAATGATCAGAGTTTAATGAATGAAAAAGTAGCACTTGATTATACACTCCGGCATTTTAAAGAATTAAATCAGCAAGGGCTAGTAATTAAAGTAAATGGTAAGCCGGTAGCATTTTCCATTTACGAAAAATTGAATCATAATACCGCTGATGTTCATTCCGAAAAGGCTGATCGCAGCTACAAAGGGCTTTACCAGCTTATTAATCGCGAAACAGCCAAGATAATATTAGAATTGGGATATGAATTCATTAATCGAGAAGAAGATATAAATCTACCAGGACTTCGCATGGCTAAACAGTCCTATTACCCTGTTGAAGTGCGTCCAGCATATCAACTTTATTTTAAGAAATAGCTATTTTAACATGAGTTCGATGTAAGCATAATACATTGATTCTCAGTTCACCATTAGATTGTTGCTTTGTCATGCTGAACGGAGTGAAGCATCTGTTTTATAAGTAATTAGATCCTTCGCTTCGCTCAGAACCGAGTTTGCGAGTTCGGCGAAGCCAATGACACCTTACATCGAACGCACGTTATTTAAATACTCCTGATAATCTGTTGCTATGCCATCTATTTCAGGATAATTCGCACAATGATCTTTCAAATAATCAATGGCATCGGCATTCATATCCACACCTGTTAACCTTACTTGGAAATTATTAGCCCGAGCCCAATCGGCAATAACCCGCAGTGTATCGCCGCTACCGCATCCTAAATCAACAATGTGATAGGTTTTATGATGATCGGTAATTAGCTGTTTTATCCCTTTTAATGATATAGCATGACCGCCCGTTGTTCTGTTAAGAATATCGAGTTCGCGGAGGTTTTTGTGGAGTAAACCGCTGTGGATGGTAGGTTCATCGAGCAATTCCTTCTGGTTGGATCGATATGTGAATTTACTCAACATAGGTAAACAGGGCAGTTTCGATGCTTAATCCTGGACCAAATCCAATGGATAATGTAGTTTCGTTGGGCTTGTGTTCGGCTTGAAAGATTTCGTTCAGTACAAATAGAATGGTTGGCGATGACATATTTCCATATTCATCCAATACTTTGTATGAGTATTGTAAATCGATATCATTCAAATTCAATCGATCTTTGATAATATCCAGAATTTTCTTTCCACCCGGATGTACTGCCCATTTATCAATTTTATCGGGTAAAATATTAAACTTCTTTCCGGCTTTAGAAACAATTTCAATTACTTCGTCGCCAATAAAATATGGAATTTTAGCATCCAGAATCATCTCGAAATTAACAGGCGTAATATTCCAGCTCATTAAATCACGCCCTTTGTTAAGAAGCAATGAGTAGAATCCGTTTATCACCATACCTCCTCTATTCATTCGTTCGGCCTCCCTATCGGGAACAATAACAACAGCAGCGGCTCCATCGCCAAAAATGGTATTCGATAGTAAATTATTGCTATTGTTTTTGGGTTGAAAATGAAGGGTGCATAGCTCCACGCAAACAATCATCACCTTTGCATTCACGTCGGTTTTGGCAATCATATCACCCAGTTTTAACGCAGAAAAGGCAGCATTGCATCCCATAAAATTGATTGAGGTATGAAATATATCGTTGGGTAGATTTAGCTGCTCAATTAACGCTGCATCGATTCCTGGGGCAAATAGCCCTGTGCAGGTAACGGTGATTAGATGCGTAATCTCAAAATCGGTTATTGTTGTATTCAATTTTGTTAGTGAATCCTGAATTGCTTCAATGGCAAGCGATATGGCATGATCTTTAAATACATTTAACCTCTCCTTTACATCTGGTAAACCATTGTTTTTAATGAATAGGGATTGATTTTTTTTTCTGCTATCAAAATCGGGGATGGCAGAATATCGTGTGGTTATCCCGCTGTGATTGAATAGTAGGTTTAGCTTACGCGAGGCCTCATTATCATTATAGGCGGCTTGCATAAAATCTAGTATTACAGCTTGGTTTGTGCCGTGTTTTGGAACGGCTGTTCCTATCGAAATTATTCTACTCATAGCTAAAACCAGGTGTAATGGTTATTTAATATCAGCAGTAGAAAGTACAAATTCATGCAAGTTGATGTTAGTAAGTTCATTGCCATTGTGTTTTCGAAATTTGCATTGGATGTATCCTTACGGACTTTGTTAAACCATACGGATAGCTTAACGATAACGGGCAGCATCATTAGTAGAAACAGGGCCATGGCTATTTGCTGATGTTTTATGCTGAAGTAATAGTATAGGATTATGGTTGCAATTGAGAATTGTATTGCCGAAAATACAAAGGTGCCAATGTATCCAAGTTTATAGCTAATGCTAATTACTCCATCCTTTTTATCGGCCTCGTGCTGATAGATTTGTGTGAGGGGGTAGATGCTTCCAATAAAGAGGCTTGCTATGCTCATGCAGATGATACTATTAAGCGTGAAAAAAGCCCTAAATGAAAACTCCCCAATTGCCGAAGAAGCCATCAGATAAACAAATGCTCCTTGGAAAAAGAAAACTGTTAAAAAGCCAATAAATGCATATTTTTTTAATCGCAATTTGCGATAGCTATAGGCGCGCGAAATAAGTACAAACATCAAAACCAATAGAGAGAAGTTAACAGAAACTATTAAAGCGCACAAAACACCCAGAATATCCATTAAAAGCGTGGCATAGAATAAACTCTCGGAAACCTTTGGAGGATATTTTAGCCCACCAATGCTGGTTTCGTCCCTATCCTGATAGCTATTATAACCGTTGCTTGACGGGAATATAAGTAGATGCAGTATTACGAATGCAATTGCAGCTGTTTGCCAGTTTATTGTGCTTGCCTGACTTAAAGCGAATAGGAATACAGGCATTAGAAAAAACGAAAAAGGCAACCGTAAGTGCTTAATTGTGCTTTTATCGAACCAAGAGAGAATAAGTACTTTTTTTATCATTTTACTTTAAAGGGTGGGTTGGTGGTTTGTAGGGAATTGAAAGTGCCAAGTTAAGGACTTGCAACCGATTTAAAGCTATACCGATTTAAGAATATTGAAATTCGGGCATTCATGTTTTATCAATAAGCAACGGGGCTAAAATTGAGCATATTTATTGGGATAGGATTTACATAACAATTGAAAAATGTTGCATAATTCACAGATTGGTATTCAATTTATTTCAATTTGAATTATTGAGTAGGTAATGGAGTGTTCTATAATTATGTTTTGAGATAATCTTTGATGATTTATTAAAATTATTAAGTTTGTATAAGGATGTCAAAAACCAGACCTATACATTCACATTGGATGTATAGGTCTGCTAGACATATAAACGAGTTGGCAACAACCTTAAAATACTACTACAATGAGTCAGATACAAGACATTAGATTAGTAATCAATCTAAAGAATAATAATCCAATTGAATTATTGGACTTAACGAAATCACTTGTTTCTTTAGCAACTCAGTTTAACTCATATGTAACTAAGAATGCTGACACCAAAGAAAACAAAGAGGCAAAACTCTACGTGAAAGAAATTAAGTCCGGAAGTGTGATTGTAGAATTAGTTGAACTTGCAACAATTGGAATGATTCCATTCATTGAAAATACAAACACAATAATTGAATTTGCTAAACATTTTAAATCTGCAATAAACTATTTTTTAAAAAACGAGGGAGAGAAACCTGAATTGACTACCACTGATTTTAAAGAAATTGCTACTATTATTAACCCAATTGCAAAAGATGTTGGCTCTCAATTTAATCTAAGCACTACAATTAATGGGAATGTTGAATTGCATTTACATCTTAATTCTACCGAGACAAATGCTCTTCAAAATATATTCAAAAAAGAAATTGAGAAATCAAAACTACCCGAACAATTAGACGATGTAAAGACAAGCGTTTTAATGACATGGTTTCAGGCTAGGAATGACATGAAAAGTAAAATTGGAAATAAAGGTGTTATTGAAGAATTAGATAAGAAACCATTAAATATTACATTTGAAAATGAAGAAATAAAAGAAAGCATGCTGCATGGAGACATAAATCCATTCAACACCGCTTATATTGTTGACATAAAAGTACAAACGATTCAAGATTGTCCCGCTGCATATAAAATTGTTAAACTACATGAATATTTTGATATTAATGAAATAGATAATAATTAAAAGATAGTTGCCAACAGCGTATTTATTATATTTGGGCTAATGACGCATTTGGAGTTTTAACGCTTTTTGGTAGCTTTACTAACGGGGGATAAGAAAGCGGTTTTAAACTCCCAAACGCAACCAACTAGCAAACGTTAGCCAAAATAGTTTAAGAAATGAACGAGATACAAGATTGGTCAAAGGAAATTAGAAAACTAATATTAGATGTTGATGACTTGATATTGTTCAATGAATCAATAGGCTGTTTAGAGAATAATTTTCTTCGTTCTTCGTATATAATAACTTGGATTAGTTTAATTGAATCATTAAAGAGAAAAATATATCTACTAAGTAGCCTTGGAGATAAAAATGCTGAGGAAGCAATTAAGAAGATTGAACAAAATGAAGAACAGAATAATTCTGTTGACAAAATAATAATTGAAGAATCAAAACTTTGTGGAATAGTTGAAAGCATTGATTTCAGTACACTTAAATACTTGTGGGAACAGAGATGTATTTTTGCACATCCATATAAGAAACAACCAGAAATAGAAGATGTAAAACATATCATATTTCAATCTATTAAACTTTCCTTAGGTAAAGAATTACTCTTTAATAAATCGTACTTATCTGAAATTACTGAAAATATTGTCAGTAAGCCATTTTTCATAACGTCAGAAAAAGAAAAATTGGAAGAATATGCAAAAAAAGTAGTTCTTCGAACTCCTCAAAATTTATATCCTTTCTTTTTTAAAACACTTTTGCATAAAATAGGAACAATAAAAGATGATGAAAGTAAAAGAGTTGAACAAATAAAATTAAGAGTGTTTATTGTTGAAACTCTTAAAAATGCAGAAAAAGATTTAGAAGATACTGTATGGGGATTAGAACATCGTGCAATAAATTTCCCATTTGAATGTTTTATTGGTTTTATATCTGTCAATATATGGTCAAAAATTCCAGAAAGAATTAAAGAAATATTAATTTCTTACATTGAAGTTGAACAAAATATGTATAACGTAAATGTTATGAAGTTAATAACTAAAACACTTATCGAAAAAGAAATACTTGAAGAAAAGTACAAAATAAAGTTTTATAAATATCTAAGCAATCAACCATTTGAATCAGTTATTGAATTTTATGGTAATAACAAGGTAATATATGAGCGAATTGTAAATGAATTGAACAAGCACAGTTATTTAGAAAAAAATAATATGGTTGATTATTTATATTCTGAAAACGCTGTTAAAGTAATTAACAGTTTAGATTTCCAAAAACAATTCTCTTTTGGAAGACTAATAAGAGAATCAGCAAATAACGGACACTTTAAGAGCCAGCATTTGATTGGCAGTATAATTAAACTGAACACAAAATATGCAGAGTATGTTATTGGAGGCTTGGCGTTTGGTTGCATAATTAACAATCAAGATGGTTTAATCCTTGACTATTGGAAAGTGAAAAATTTCATAATTGCAATGAATCTTGTAAGTAATGAAATTCAAGAATTTGTTTATGATAAAGTATTTTTAATACTTGATGGGAATAAAGCTGACGAATGGGATAAAACATTACACACAGTAGAATCAATTGAAACCGATATTTTTTCAAAGATTTCAAGCGAAGGTATCGAAATGAAAGGTAGTAATAAAGAAAAATATGAGATTTTGAAACAAAAAACAAACAACTACTTTGCCTAACAGCTCCATTAGCTTTTGTAGCAGAGCAACGCTTATAACTTGGTTGCTGTACTTCTGCCTGTAGTATTCGGGGTAATTGCTCTCAAGTCGTTGCATTAATCCCTCAAGCCCCCCGTTAAGCGAAGGCTATAAGAACCAATAATGATTGGGTTGGGCGGTTGGCTGCGCCGTTAAACGAAAGCTATAAAAACCAATAATGATTGGGTTGGGTGGTTGGCTCACGATAAAAAACATCGGGACAAGTTGTGCCGCCGTCCATCTATCCTTCTAGGCTTTGCCTGCACAAATACTCAAACAACAAAAAACCCTGCTTTCGCAGAATCCATAATACCAATAACATTCAACCACTCCGTGGTTGTTTTTTATCACATACATTACCCCGCATTGCATGCGGGGCTATTCATTTTCAATCCTGTAAAATATGAAGTTGATAACATCGGAGATGATAGCGTACAATGCAAATTAGGTAAGTTGTAACCTACTCTTGCAGTTAAAGGATACGAAAGTTAAATGCTCTAAATCCAGCAAAAAAATATTTTAAAAAAAATTAGTTGCAGATTATGATTTGTCTTTTAAAACATTAACTTTGTTTACGAAATTCAATAATAACTTAAATTTTATTAAAATGAAAAAGGAAAGTAAAAAACAATCATTTGAAACAATCGTTGAGGCAAAAGAAATGTCAGCGTTTGAGTTAAACCAGATTAAAGGTGGTGATATAAGTTGTGCTACTGGTAGAATTGGCGATAATGGTCAATTAACTTGCTCTTCAGGTAAATTTGTACCACACGCTCAATAAATTCCATTATTCTCTGGTTGGATGAAGCAGTAATACTGCTTCATCTTTTTTTATTAACAAACACAATTAAAATCTATGAAATGGTCTAGGTATAATTTCCTTTTCAAATCCGAACGTTATGGTTTATTTATATACAATTCAGTAACAAACGCCTTTCTAAAGTTAAACGACGAACTTTATCAGATTTGTAAAAAGATAGAGGTAGACGGATCAAATATTTCATTACTTGATGATGAAATAAAAGATGGTTTTATACAATCAAAAATCCTAACCACTGCATTTGAGGAAAATAATTACATTACTCAAACTACATACCTAAAAAGATTACGATCATATGATTATAGAACACTAGGACTTGTTATTGCGCCAACCTACACCTGCAATTTTGCTTGCCCATACTGTTATGAACACAACATGCCCGATTATCACATGGCAGAACAAACAGAAGATCAGATTATATCATTTATTAAAACATTTCATCAAGTAAAGGATGTTCAAATCTGCTGGCATGGTGGTGAACCATTACTAAGATTTAATAATATAAAAAGCCTTATCACGAAAATAAAGAATACTAAGGAAATCAACCTAGCCAAACATCATATAGTAACAAATGGGTACTTATTGGATGAAGAAAAATGCACATTTTTTAAAGAGGTGGGGTTAGATTCAGTCCAAATTACTATTGATGGATTAGAGGCAACACACAACATTAATAGAAAGCACAAATCGGGTAAACCAACCTTTGATACTATTATTAAGAATATTGATCATTTGCTGAATTCTTACCCAGAATGCAAGATTAATCTGCGTGTTAACATTCATGATGGCAATAAAGAAGAGTACCCCGAATTGCGTAAGCAGATTCTTGAAAAATGGGTTGATAAGAATATCTATTTATATTTTTCCTACGTTCAAAACCATGGACAATGTCAGGTAGCCTGTTTGGAGAATAAGAATAAGTTGCAATTTTCTGTAGACTTGTATAAAAATCACGGAATAAATGAAGTAGAGTTATATCCAACATCAAAATTAGGAGGTTGTACTGCCGATACTAATCAATCATATATAATTGGCCCTAAAGGTGAACTTTATAAGTGCTGGGTTGACCTTGGTAAAAAGGATAAAGAGATTGGACATATTGCCGATACAAAATTAAATTTGTCCTTAATTTCAGAGTATGTAGTTGGAACAGATAAGTACAGTGATGCCAAATGTATTGATTGCTTTTTATTCCCAGTGTGCGATGGCGGTTGTGGGTTATATAGATTTGATTATAAGAAGTATGGGAAAGATTATAATGTTTGCCCTATAAATCCAGAAGATTTAAATTTATTACTAGAATTATTTTATGAAAAACAGATTCAGAAATAGAAAAGTATTATTACCTCCGTTAAGCGAAGGCTATAAGAACCAAAAATGATTGGGTTGGGCGGTTGGCTCCCGATAAAAAACATCGGGACAAGTTATGCCGCCGTCCATCTATTGCCTCCTTTTTACCTGACTTAATCCATTACCTATAATCATTCTTTTGTCAGCGGGCGGCCGGAAGATATGGCGAGCCAGAGAAAGCCCGTGGGCAGAACGGCGAAGCCCTCATGAGCCAAAGGCGAATAACCATCATATGTTGACTTCGTCGAACTCGCAAAAAACGCTCGGTTCTTGATTTTTTGGTACTTTTTTATCAAGAAAAAAGTACAGAAATAATTCCTACAATCCTTTCTATTCTTGAAGGCTTTACCTTCACAATATTCAAACAAACAAAAACCCTGCTTTCGCAGAATTCATAATACCAATAACATTCAACCACTCCGTGGTTGTTTTTTATCACATACATTACCCCGCATTGCATACGGGGCTATTCACCTTCAATCCCTTTGGGATTAAAAAAAGAATTCCAATCTCGTAAAGAGCTCGGTACTCTTTACCCTAATTGTTTTGTCAGCGGGCGGCCGGAAGATATGGCGAGCCTGAGAAAGCTCGTGGGCAGGAGCATCATATCTTCTTGATCTTTTGGTACTTTTCCATCAAGGGAAAAGTACGAAGAAAGCATATATAGAATACCATCTACAATATTTGGATGAACACCCCTCTAATTGAACTACATACACGCCATATTAAGCCGATAAAACATAAAAAAACTCCGAACGGCTATAAAATTCAATACAGCGCATGTCGATTGTCATTGAACCTATGTCGATTGTCATTGCACGCATGTCGATTGTCGTTGAACACATGTCGATAGTCATTGAACGCATGTCGATTGTCGTTGAACACGTGTCGATAGTCATTGAACGCATGTCGATTGTCGTTGAACACATGTCGATTGCCATTGAACACATGTCAATTGTCATTGCACTCATGTCGACTGTCATTGAACGTATGTCGATTGATATTGAGAGAGTGTCCAGAAAAGTGTGGAGAGTGTCCAGGAAAGTATGTAAATGATTATTCTCTTTTCATATCTAAGGATACGAAAGAAAGTTTACATCGATCGGGGAATAGAAAAGTTGTAGATTTAGAGATTAAGCGTAGATTTTAGTTAACCTAAAAACACACAAAACCCTTTGCAAACATTTTGTTTACAAAGGGTTTCGTTGTTTAATTGTGCCCAGGACAAGAAAATTTTACCCCCATCTTACGCACTATTATTCAGTTAGTTATACTATTATTGTTCGTGTATCTGTGTATCAATTGTATAAATCTGTATCATTTTATTGGTAACTTCAATAAATTCTTTACACAACTATCAATCATTTTGCTATTACCTGTTTGCTTATAATATGCTAATGCCTTAGTTAATTGATTTCTTGAGTCTTCTATTCTTTTATCTCGCATTGCAAATATTCCAAGTATGAAACTAGAATGTCCTAGCGATTCGTTCCTAGTCTTAATTATTTCAATATTAAATTTCGCAATTAGTTCCTTGTTATTTTTTTCGTTTTCTTCCTTTATTTTTCTAATTTCAGAATAGTTAAAGTAAATAGGAATTGCTATTCCTATCATTACTAATATGGCAATTACTGCAACTGCTATTGCTATTATTGTTAAAGCCGATCCTTCAGTTATACTTAATATTATCATATCTTATTTATTTAAAATTTCTAAGTTATTTTCTCCAAAAACCAATTTTAAAACCTGGTCTTTTTTTTCCTTTTTAAGTTCAATCTGAAGAACTATTCTTGATTTATCTTCATCATTATCTGTAGAGCCAATCGGTGCCCACTTTTCAGGAAATGTAATTACATCTATTACTGATAATTTAAATACATCCGCGAACTTGCTCAAAGTATCAAAGTCGATTTTTGTTCTTCCTAATTCAATTCTTGCATAAGCAGATTGACTCTTATTAATCCTTTCAGCCATATCTTCCTGACTAAAACCATTTGCTTCCCTAATAAATTTAAGTTGTTCATTAATCTTTTTCATAAAGTGATTTTAAGTAATTAATTATTAAATCATTATGCAATTTGTGTAAAATAATATGCAAATAATGGGTTAAAAATTTGCAAATATGCAATAAGTGGGTTAACATTGCATACAAAATAGATGATTTATCCAATGCAGATAATGAATCCTATAAATCACTTAATGACTAACCAATAAAATTTGAGTATGAATGTAATTACGGCAAACGCTTTAAAGAATCTACCAAATGCACTTTTATGTAATTATTGGGCTATTTATCTAGGTAATACATCGTTGGACAATAAGTTAATAGATAACTATAATGATAAAGATGCCACTATTGGCAGTGCGACCAGTAGTTTACATAAGTTTTTATTGGAAACTATTTACAGGGGGAGAATTCTCATATTAAGGCTATCTGATAAGCCATATCCTAAAAAAGGAGGATTTTCAGTTAAATTTTATTCACCCTATTCAAATGAAGGAGAAATTTTATAATTAATTACTAATAACTTAAAATTTGAGATTATGACAACAGAAGCAGTTTTACGAAACTTTGAGAAACGGGGCGTTTGCCTGTTTATCGTTTTCGATTACAAAATTACCAACCGTTGGAAATTAGAATGCTTGGTAAGTAAAAACAAGCCCACTACGGATGATTGGGTAATTAGGGGTAACGCTATGCTAAACCCCATTTATAATAGATTCAATAGCCGTTCAGAGGCAGAATCGCAAATAGAAAGCATCGGCGAATCTATTTGTAAAACCTACAATTACTAACCCTTAAAATTTGAGAGTATGGCACTAAGTTTTAATAATGTTGAAAGAGCCTATAAGGTTTTCAATGAGTTAAAAAAAACTGTTTTACCAGAACTATCAATTGGCTCATTCCCCGAAGATATGGCTGAATGGAGTGATAGCGAAAAAGAAAATCCTCAATTGAATACGGTTTATGGCTTTGACAAAAAACAAGATAACGGCTGGGAAAACCTTGTATTTTTTGTAGAAAATCCTTCTGAGGAGCTCAAACAAAAATTCGACGAATTAAAATCAAACGTTAAAAATTCATCGATAAACGAAGCTTATACTGAAAATTCCAATTTATGGATTTTTGGCTGGTTTTAATTATTACTAACCCTTAAAATTTCACAACCATGCAAACACTAACAATTACTTTCACAACTAGCGTATTTTTATTAATCATTATTTTAATAATGATATCAGTAGTAACTATATACAGTTACGAAATGGCTCGAAGATTATTCTTTAAAAGCAAACACTTTACGGCCGAAAATAATCCGTTCAATCTGCTATCGATTAAAACATTGCTAACAACATTTATTGATAGCTTAACTGTCTCCAATTCCAAAATGGAAGCCTCTATCGAGGAACTTAAGACTTGCCAGTATGAGATAATAGACCAAATAGTTAACCAGAAAAAAGCGGACACCCCTAAAAAAGTGGAAAGCAACGCCTTAACCCTAACCGATTACGAGGCGTTTGGGATATACTGCTTTGCTTGGTTTGATGGATTTTTATGGCGTGTTAGATGCCAGCTAGTAACCAATACACCAACTTGTAAAAAAGCACAAGAGGTTGATTTGCCAGGGCAATTTGATTCTAGATCGGATGCAGAAATTAACGCCTTAATTTTTGCCGAATCCCTTCACGTGTGCTCAGTTCATGAACTTATTAAAATGGGATCATAATGGATATTGGAGCTTTTATAATAATACTCAACAGGCTTAGCCAGATGCTAAGCCTTGTTAAGGAGTGCGTTGGAGTTAAAGAGATTGTAGCTATTAATGTTTTAAGTTTTAGTATTAAAGGGGATGCTATAGAGTTAAAACTACGAGTTTTTAAACTCGATGATACTAATGACTTTGACTTCTTAATCAAGAGTTACAGAAAACCCGAAGAAACAGCACTAAAAATTAAGGAAAGGATTGAGTAGCATGAAACCTTTTATCGAAACATACCAGGAGCTAAAAACTCGCAGGTCTCAGAAGATAATGCGTGAGCGTGTTATCGAGGCTTGCGAGATTAGCCCCAAAACGTTCTACTCCTGGCTTCGCCGGGGGAGCGTACCCGAAGGCAAGCATCAGGAGCGTATCGCTGAGCTGTACGGTGTACCCATTGAGTTTTATTTTCCTGTACCTAAAGAGCAGCCCGATGAGCCTACGTGATAGCTCCGCAACGGTAGATGATAGCGTTATCATCTACCTGTACCAAAGCGAGGTCGATCTACTCGTTGAGAGCCTTAACATCGCAGTATTCTTCGTTAAGGATGCTCATAGTGATTCTAAGTCAATCGATGACTTTAAGCTGCTCAGAACATCTATAATCAATCAAATCAAAGGCTATGCAAACAGCAACCAGAAGAAAATCGGTTGAGCCACTTCCAAAAACCGATTACGGACAAAAGAAGGCAACCATTATCAAAATGGTTCACGATTACTGCTTTCATGCTATGAAGGTTCATGGTAATAGCAAAATATCATATAGCCAAACAAAGGCAGAGAAAGCATTTAGCCTGATGAATCAGTTCGATTCTAATCTAATCTACCAACCCCTCCCTTTTATATGCTCAAAAGTTCTTAGGGTAATGAATAAATTAAAGGAGGTATTGGTCAATGAGCATAACCCCTCATACGCTTCATCAAAGCTTAAATTGGATGAAATAGAGCAATTCATAAACGAAAATTACCTTTTCAGAAATGGATAACAGCGATGAAAAGAGCAAGGTAGAATCATTGCTTGATTCTGATTGCTACAATGAAGCCCTAGACCTGTTTTTTGATGAATTGCTAACAGAAATTGAAGCAAAACAAAGTAAGCCTTTATGATAATCGACATCAATGAAATTTGGAAAATTACCGACGGTGGACGGACAATAATTGAAGATATCTACCCGCAAAGCAAGGATTCTTTTAATGGTAGAAAAAACTTCAAAATTCGCCCTGATGATAAAAAGGCTTCCTGCTCTGTGTTTAAGGATAAAACCAAAACATTTTGGTTTTTTCAGGATAAAGGAGGCGGTGATACTAAGGCTAAGAATGCTATTGTTTTAATCCAAGAAGCTAAAGGCTTGGATTATTATAATTCGCTTAAGTATGCCTGGGAGAACTATTGTAACGGCACTATCATTTTTAATAACACCTTCCCAGAACCAAAAATTGAGAACACCAAAAAGGAGTACGATAAAATTCAGGTTAAGCCCAAAAAAGGGTTTACACCCTTTGAACTTTCGGTTTTGGGCGTTGGCATCAAGGAGGAGCATTGTAAGGATTTTAGCCTAGTTGCTTTGGACTACTACATTACCAAAAAAGGCTATAAGATTAAATCTACCGATGAGTACCCGATATACTACTACGATTATGGTACATTCGGAAAAATATACCAACCTTTTGCAAAGGAGTATCGATTTTTGTACGTTGGCGAAAAGCCCGACCACTATATTTTTTCCGATAACAGAACCGCCAAACTTTTAAATAAGATTAA
Organism: Bacteroidales bacterium; assembly: GCA_013141385.1. Lineage (NCBI taxonomy): Bacteria > Pseudomonadati > Bacteroidota > Bacteroidia > Bacteroidales > Bacteroidales bacterium. The sequence goes on from JABFRB010000034.1 coordinate 91,370, forward strand.
GAAGGGTGAATTCCTATCTACTGATGATGAGAATTCTGATAAACAGCTAGAAGAGGTTATTATGTGTACTGGCCCATCGGATGCGCTAACGGTGTATACGAATGGTTACCGGGTTGTTTGGTTTAATTCAGAAACAGGAGATTTCACTGCTTCAGATTATCGAATTCTTAAAAAGCTAGCAAAAACAATCTATACGCTGCCAGACATTGATAAAACAGGCGTTAAGGAGGTTCTTGAGATATGTACTAGGTTTTTAGATATTCATATTATTTGGCTGCCCGAAGATTTAAAACGCTTTAAGGATTGGAAGGGTAACCAGTGTAAGGATGTGCGGGATTTCTTTAAGTACTACCATAATACCACTTATTATAATAATGCTTTCTACTTTAAAAAGCTAGTCGAAACCTCACTTTCACTTCAATTCTGGGTTGTAATTATTGAAGAGGACAAGAACGGAATTAAGCACTTTAAATATGAGATTAGCAACGAGCATATATATCGTTTCTTAAATGCTTGTGGTTTTTTCACCATTGATTCCAAGGCAACTAAAAGCGAGTACTCCTACATTCGAATAATTGATAATGTAGTAGAAGAAATCCCTGAAAAGAAGATTCAGGAGCACATTAACAAGTTCCTGATTGATTATTTAGGAAATCATCTGGAGTACTATAACATTAAGCTGATTAACTCAATTCACCGAACTAACCAGCTAAAATTAGCCTCCCTGGCAAAGCTTAAGAGAATTGAGCTCGATTTTAAGTCGTACGGCGTTGGGTTCGATTATCTTTTCTTTAAGAATTGCGCTATCCTAATTACAGGGCAAAAGATTGAAAAATTCTCTATTAATACTACCAGTAAGTATGTAATGAAGGATAAAATAATAGACTTTCATTTTATACCGTCAGAAAGCCCATTTTCGATTGAATTCACACAAGAGTACAGAGAGTTGCTTGAAAGCCTAGATCGTTCAAATTTGCCACAAGAAAAAGAAATTATAAGGACAAAAATTGACGGTGTACGGGATGTGGATAGGTTTGAATTAATTATTAAAGATAATAGCTATTCGCTAATCCGCTACCTGATTAACACGTCCAACGTTCATTGGCAAAAGCAGGAAAAGGGAATTTCCCTTACTCTTGATGAGATAAAGGAAAATAATCTACATTTTATTAATAAAGTAATCGCATTAGGTTACTGCCTTTATCGGTACAAGGAAGCAGGGAGGGCTTACGCTACCTATGCAATGGAAACATCACAAGGGATGCTGGGCGCACACCGGGGCGGGACTGGGAAAAGTTTTTTCTTTTCTTTAATAAAGTACGTTCGCAAATTGGTAGAAGAAAGCGGACAAAAAGCAGATTTGGTAACGGACAAGCATCTATTCAGCAAGGTAATTAAGGGAGATACAGAATTCGCCTACTTTGATGATGTTGCAGAAAGGCACGATCTACATATTTTTATGCCAGCCGTTACCGGGGCAATGGAGGTTGAGCCAAAGTTTGTTAACAAGTATACAATTGATTACGAAGAATCTCCGAAGATTGGCATTTCATCCAATCACCCTGTTCGCAACATGGATCCATCTTTAAAACGAAGGTTGTGGTTTGTAGGCTTTTCCGATTACTATCACCCCGAGGAAAGAAGCACAGGAACTAAAGAAAGAACTATGCTCACAGAGTTTGGGAAAAATCTTATCAAAGATTTTACCAACGATGAGATGAGCAAGTACTACAACCTAATGTGCTGGTGCCTCAATTTCTACTTAAAGTTTCATGAAAAGGTTAACCCCCCAATGGATGATATAGAGAAACGAAACCTACAGGGGTTGCTTGGTGATGAGTTCATTGACTGGGCTAGGGACTATTTTACTGTAGAAAAATTGAACATCGACCTTAATAAGGAAAATGCTTTCACTGATTATAAAGAAAGATTTACAGAAAAGGATAGAAGATTTTTAAAAGCAACAAAATTTAAGCAACGCCTAAAGCTGTACGCTGAATATTGCGGGTACATATTTAACCCACAAGATTTAATGTGTTCGCAAACGGAAATCCAGCGCAATGATATTCGCAAGCATGTGGATGGTAAAGATGTCTACTGTTTTCACTACCGAACGAATGATTTTAAAACCACACCCGAACAGCCAAAGAAAGATTATGAAGTAGTTATTAATAATCAAAAAATTCCTTTCTAACTATGAAAACAATCCAATTCACTCTTAATCAAAATCAGGTAGACATATTATATATGATGCTAAAAGGATTAGAAATAACAGCAGGTGATGATCCTGATGCATCATCATTGATTTTTCAGTTTGAAAGTCAAGTTGATGCAAGTTCAGATTTAATGCCTAGGATAAACAGTATTGTCGATAAACTTAATACGGCACTAGAAAGCATTGAAAACATTTCATCATTACCCGAAGTAAGTGAAGAGCAAATTAATAATCTTTTTAGTAAACTAAAAGATGACCAACATGATGAAAACAAGCTATTAACATTCAACCATATTAGTAGTAAATCAAAAATATTTAACCAAAACTAGCCATGACAGAAGTAGATAGAATAACTAGAATAAAGATAGAAGTAGCTAGAAAAAAAGGCTATGCTGGATATGTGCAAGGAACAGAATGGGAATTTGCAATGATTTTAACTCATCGAACAAAAAGACAAATTGCACTATATGAGGAGGTTTTAAGAGAGTTAGAAAAAGAATTGTTAAATAATAAACAATAATATGAAAGGTACTAAAGAGCGGGCGCACAAAAATATTAACCTAATTATATGAAATATATTGATGAATATTACAAAGAATGGTGTGGGGAGCATCATACAACTAATTCAGGTTATCCTGTCCATGATAGTGCAGAAACAACGGATTTTGCAGAATACTATTATAAACAAAAATCAGAACCTTTAAAAACAATGCTTGAAAAGATACTTTCTATTGAAAATGCAGCATTCGGATTAAAAGGATTTGATGCTGAAAGATTAAAAACCGAAATAAAAATTACAATCGGTCATGGTAATTAAACTCCTCGATTTATGCTGTAAAGCTGGCGGGTGTTCGGTAGGTTACTACAGGGCTGCAAAAGCATTAGGATTAGATATTGAGATAGTAGGAATTGACAAGGATTATCAACCGAACTACCCCTTTACATTCATTCAATCCGATGCTATTTACTATCTAGCAGAAAACCTTAACACCTTCGATATTTACCATGCCTCCCCGCCTTGTCAAAAATATACTCAAGGAACTGCACCGCACAGGGCAAAGGGAAAGGTTTATGCTGATATTATTAATCCTATCAGGGAGCTATTCAACAAAACCGAAAAACCTTGCATTATCGAAAATGTGCCAACTGCACCTATTCGCCCTGATGTAGTGCTAACTGGTAATATGTTCGGGTTAAAAGTTTTACGCAAACGCCACTTTGAGCTAATTAGCTGGTTTATGCTTAACCCTTATATACCTCAAAAAATTGGTTCGGTTAAGGATGGTGATTTCGCTTGCATATTTGGCAAGGGAGCGTACCGTAAAAGCCAGGGTGATGCTATGCCAAAATTTAAACAATCATCCGTTGTGGAAACATGGAGCTTTGCGATGGGCATCGACTGGATGAAAAAGGATACTGAATTAGCTGAGGCTATACCCCCGGCATACACAGAATATATTGGCAAACAATTATTTAAAACATTATGAACTACCAAACCCCTCCATCAATATGTGAATACATGATTTCACTTATGCCAGAATGGGCATTCACAATATTAGAGCCTACTCCAGGTGAAGGAAATATTGTTAGACAATTGCTACTCAAAGATGTTTCAGTAACCGCACCCGATGATTTCTTCACTATGAATTTTAAGCAAAGATTCGATTGCATAGTTATGAACCCGCCTTTTTCTCACAAAACCGCTAATCTGCAAAATTCACCAAAGGATATTGACCTTAAGGGATTACAAGTTGGCTATTACATACTGAAGCAGTGCATGGCCATGAGCGACCATGTAATAGCCATAATGCCAATAACCATTATCACAGATAGCGACAAACGGAAAGAAGAGTTAGCCTTATTCGGATTGAAATCGGTTACGATACTTCCACGCAAAACTTTTGATTATAATAGAATTGCTTCCGTTGTGCTAGAGCTGCACAAAGGGTATGTAGGATTAAGAGAGTTAAAAATGTCAAACTTTAAATAGTATTAAAAATTATGAAACTAACAATAGGAATGACATTTACTGGGAATGAACAGTGCTTCACCGGTAGAGTAGAAGTCTTAGAAATTGACGAACTCAACAATAGGTTGAGAGTTGGTTTAACGGTAAAACATGAAACTTTTTTTTCAAACTGGAATGAAGATTGGAACTTAGAGCACACCATTTTTGGGTTTGAGAATGGAAGTTATTTTGTTAAAGAATTTACAGATTACCCCGGATATGTCAAGAATTAGCTAAAGCCGTCAACTAATATACTATGTACTAACGCTAAAAGCCGATCCCATGGATCGGCTTTTCTCGTTGCGGCTATAAAGAATATTTATATAAAATAACCTAATTATTAGTAGTAATTAGTTGACTGTTGACTTTAGTAGTAGTATAGTATTGGTTATTAGTATTTTATTTCACCGTCAAATTGCTGTCAAGTTTCGTCACTAAAAAATGTTTTTGACTGTAAAAAAGAATTAATAATTCCTCCAGTCAAAACGTATTATTCTACAGTCAAACTAAAAAAAATAAAGTTGACGGTAATCAACTAATTGGTTTGTAGTAAGTTGTAGTGGTTTTTTTTGTTTCCCGTCAGAGAGTCAGCGTTTTTTGCAAAAACCTATTTTTCTTTTTTTTCTCTTCGGGAATTTTTGGGAGGGATTTAATAGATAATATTCTATCAAAACAGTTTCAAATATATGTAAAAAGAATAGTAAATCAAATATTAATTACGGCTAAATAGTATAAAAACCCCTAGTAAAAAACCTAAAGGAAAGGGTAGGATATAGCCTAGATATTCCTTTGATATTTCTTTGATATTTCCACGGTTACTTTTTTTGTAAAATATTGTAAATTAACAGTGTAATTAAAATCATCGAAAAAAAATAAAATTCTGTAATTCAATTTTTCTTCAAAAATCCTATTGACCACAATTTTACTATTTACTATAATTGCTGCGTATTAAGCAATAGCTATGAATCACCTCTTTATTACACCTAATGATATTGCGCTAATAACAGGTAAAAGTGTTAGAACAGCTAACCGCTACCTATCTATTATTAAAGATTCTCTTAATAAACAGAAGCATCAAAACGTTACTATTGTTGAATACGCTAACTACGAAGGCATAGAATTAAACGAGTTGATTAAATTTTTGCAAGGACAAAAAGGGAAATTTTAGCCCAAAACGGACAAACTAGCCAATTTTAGCCAACCCCCAAAATATCCATAATTATAATTGTGCTTTGATATTGTAATTCAGATTCAAAGTCCACTCAATTCTATTATTATGGGAAGGCGAAAAAGTTATTTTCAAAATACCGAACCAGAGGTTGATGCTATAAAGCCAACCGAACCAGAGATTGATACTATAAAGCCAACTGAACCAATTAAATCAGAATCAAACCCTATGGGAGCCCCAGGCCTTCCTGCTTACCCGATTGAGCTGAAAAGGTACTACGATCCAAGAAATAGGATGGTGTACCTTAATCAGGTGAGCGATGCTTTATGGCGTGTTACAAAACCAGCTTTGGGCATTGATGCTGAGTATAGAACTCTATTTGCCGCTAATAATTATTATGAATCACTTTTAAAAGACACTTCGCCAAATGGCTCTAGCGGAAATAGCAGGAAAAATCGCAAGGTTTAGAAATCAAGTTAATCTGATTAAGAGGGATTATAAAACCTCAGATATTATTAATCAGATTATGCGGGATGATCGGATAGCGTGGAAGGATACGGTTGAATTTAGTAAGGATATTCGCTATAGTTCTTTGGAAGATTTGGGTATACAGCTATTTGACTTTTTAATGAAAGATGTCAAGTATGTTGAGGATAAAAGCGGTTTGCAGGTAGTTAGGCTTCCTGCTTTTCTTAATCATACTAGAAAGGGTGATTGTAAATCGTACTCACTATTTGTAGCTTCTGTTCTTAAGAATCTAGGAATCAATTACCAGTACGCTTTTGCATCATATAGCGATGAGCCTATTGCAAGGCATGTTTACCCCATTATCAATCACAACGGCAAAACTGTAGTAGTTGATGCCGTTTATAAAATTTTCAATAAAGAAAAGCCCTATAATCATAAATGGCTTTTCACCAAGCGGGGCAATAATTGGCACGTTACTTACTATAATAATTTAAAGGGTACAAAAATGGAAGGTTTATATAGCATAGGTTCAACAGGTGAAAGCATTAACGCTGTTGATGGAACTCCACGCAAAATCACTGATTTTGTAATGAGCAAACCTATTGACCAAATGAGCGAAGCGGATATGGATTTAGCCATTGCCCGCCAACGTCTCGAAATTGAAAAGAACATCGTTGCATCTATCCGTGGAATTGGAAGCCAAAAGGTTGCCGATTACCAGGAAACCATTAACGGCGTTAACGCTATTATAGGTATGCTTAATAATGGTCAGGATGAGCAGCTAAACGCCTATGTTGGTTCGCTCAAAAGTGCAGCAAAAAAGTTTGTTAAAAAAACGGTAACCGTTGCAAAAAAGACAGTTAAAGCCGTTGTTAATGTAGTAACCGCTCCTTTAAGATTAGTTGCACAAATGATTTTAGAAAAATTTCTACCCAAAGCAGCTCCTAACTTTCTCTATATTTTCGTAACCGATAAAGCAACTATTGATAAGTTGCCAAAGGAAGCCCAAAGGAAGAGAAATAAACAGGTGTTACTGGCTAAGTTTATCGTAGATGTTTTGGGCATGAAACAAAACCATTTCATGGGAATTGTCCGCAACGGCATCATGGCTAAGTACAAAATGTCTCCAGAATCTAAAATTGCTGAAATCATTAAAAATACGGGTGTAGTTAATGGTATTGGCGCAATTGGTGTTGTTGATGATGCCATTAAAGCGATTGAAGAAATTGCTAAGGTTATCAGCAAGGTAAGTGGGAAAAAAGCACCCGCATTCGATAAGAATGACGTTGCCGATGAAGCAGATTTTAAAACGGTAACCCCTCAGCAAACGGTAACCTCCCGGCAAACGGTAACCTCCCGGCAAACGGTAACCCCTCAGCAAAAGGTAACCCCTCAGCAAAGGATTGCTCCCCAGCAAGTGGTAACCACTCAGCAAAAGGAAGATATTATCAAAGAAATCAAAAGCAAACCCGAAGCTGTAGAACCAGGGGAGAGCATTCCTAGTTCAGGAGGAAAGAAGGTAGTTGGAATTTGTGGATAGTAGCAATTAATGTTTAACTAATAATTCGTAAAAACTATGTCTGTAAAAGGTTTAGGGAAACTAAGGAGTACCGAAAAGAAGCTCGATCGTAAGATTGAGCAGAAAAAGAAAATGCAAAAGGCTAAGCAAGAAAAAGAATCTTTAAAAAAGAAGATTCAGAGTAAGCGTAGCCAGCTTTCTAAAATGAAGTAGTAACTAAAAAATTATTTATATGGATTACAAAAAAATTGCGCAAACTGCGCTAATGCGTGGAGGCGGTGGTGCAGCCGGGGGAGCACTTGCCGTTGGAGCTGAAATTTTAGTAGAAAAATTTATCCCTGGTAAATTAAGCCCTACCGTAATGTTTCTTGGTGAAATATTACTTGGAGCCATAATACCAGAATTTAACACTAAAATGAAAATTCTTGATCATGTAGGTGCTGGCATGTCTGGTGCTGGGGGGGCAAGCCTCATGAGGAATATCATTTATCCTATGCCTACACCTACCAAGGTTAGTGGCACGGATGATGAAATGCTCTCAGGTATTGGTGAAACTTTCTATCCTACTGATACCGAAAAAGTAAACAGTACTAATAATGAGTTTATCAATACTGTTGAAGAGACCCTTGGAAACACTTCCGATGAATCCATAGAGATAAATGGAACGTCCTTTTTAACTAGTTAACGTAACTATTTGATAATTATTAATATAATTTAACATGGAAGCTACAAAAACAGTACACATGTATTTGTCTAATAGTACCGATAGACAGGTATTTGATAGGCTTAAAAAGCAATATCCCAATATGCTAATCGCTCCATCAAGTTTAAGAAGCGAACAGATATTGGAAAAAGGGAAACAATCCTATAATTTTCCAATTGAAGAATCTGCAGGCAATATCAGTAAAACTGAAAAGCGTTTGGCAAGAAATGACCGCTTTGTAATAACATCTATTGGGATGTTTCTTTTACAGCGTGATCCTCTCATTATAGGTCATGAAGTTTTGCAGACCTACCCTAATGCAACTGCATTTACTCCTATTGTCGATCTTCTTAACCCATTACATCTAGAAACTATTTATAACGGTAAATGGTTTTTTACTGTAGACCAATTGCAGATTATCACTGGAAGGGATTTGTTGGAATTCCGCTACGTTGGGGATACTCAACAAACAGCTGCAGATAATAAGTCATCAATGGACAAGGATTCTGGATTTGTTGGTATGGAACCTCAAATAACTCTGGATGGTGACAAGAAGACTTCGTTTGATATTTACGTACCATTCGATAGCAGTCACCTAATTGTAGGTGATGCTACTCATAAGACTCACATAGCATTTATTTTCAGGGGTTTTTTAATTTCAAACTCCCCAATTAAAAAGTAATGAATATTTTTCATAGTAAGGCCTATGTTATAACCATAGGCCTTATTTTAATCATAACCTTAATTTATATAACCATGGGTGCTCAACAACAAACTATTCAGACTTTTCATTTGGATGTCAATTCTCAGTTCAAAACTAAGAATATGGAACTGATAGAAATTACTATTGACTCCAAGAGTACTATGTTTAATTTGGGTTCAAGAAATCAGCTGGCTAATAAATTTATATATGGTATTAAAATATTTAATGCCTACGGGGTTTCTCCTACTGGAAAAGTAAATGCCAATAATATCACTCCATTCATGCAGAAAGCATTTATAACTATTCAAGATTCTAATGGGACTATTAAAATTAAAGATCTTCCAGTTTCTTCATGCTGGGATGCTACCGGAAACCCAATGTACATTGAAAAGATGAAAATTAATTTTGAAAAGAGTTATTTCAAATTACCATCTCTTTTACTAACTAATGCTAACGCTGAAATTCCAAGTAACACAGTAGTAATGTTAGAAATTTATTACGAATAAAATTGTATGAATGCATTAACTGATTTACCTAGCCTTTTAAAGAAACCAGAAAAATTAAACTGTAGATATTGGGCAGCCTATGCAAATGATATTGCGGACAAAAATAGGCTCCAGGATAACTACAACTATTCTGATGCTACTATTGAAAGTGCAACGGCTCAGTTAAACGAGTTCATTCAGGATTTAATGCCTAGTGGTTGTAATCTTGAAATTTGGTTTTCGGATTCACCCCGCCCTTCTAAAGGAGGTTTTAGGTTTAGGTTTTTTCTAAACCCAAACTCAGGAAATACAGGGAGCATTAACGCTTCAATTGGTTCTATGCCTATTGGCTCTGTTTCAAAAGAGGAGGCAGAGAGAATAGCAGAGGATAAGTTTAAAGTTTTCATGGATAAGTTCAAGCAGGAACAAGCCATTGAGGACTTAAGGAGGCATAATTTAGAATTACAAAGAAAAATCAAAGAATTAACCCCAACGGGATTAGACCGCATTTCTGAGCGGTTACTCCCTTATGTACCTGTAATTATGGATGCTTTAAATATTAAAAAGGTTGTTAGTAATTCAGTTAATCCGCAGGAGCAAAAGAATAGTAATTCTAATGTTAATGCTGAGCAACAACAAAAAGAAGCTGAAGAGGCATTAACCCAGCTTGCGGATGGTGACCCCAATTTTGTTAGCAAATTGCAAAAGTTAGCAAAATTAAAAAAGGAAAGCCCCGAACTTTATGATTTTGCAGTAAGTAAATTAGGTTAGACTATGGTACACGATGTTAAATTAGCTAATAAGGATGTTTTTAAGGGCAGTTCGCCCCTAATAGTCTATGCTAATCCTTCATCTGCAAAAACGGTTAAAGGGATTAATAACGTTTTATTAACTGAAGCATCGAGTAATAGCGTTGGACGCACATCGGGAGATAGAGAAGGAACATTTATTAAAATTTCTTTGGCTAAACCTATCGGAAGTTATACGTATGGTTTTGTTATCGAATCGCAAGTAAAACTTGTTGATTCAAAAAATAACGCCAATGCTGAGAAGTATGCATCAGAAATGGTTGGCAAGCTTGTAAAAAATGATATTGCGCTTAATAAGAATCTATTAGTTATTGCTGAATTATTGGAAAAAGCCAAAGCAAAGGGTTTAAATACTACTTCGCTTCAGGAACAGTTTAATAAGATCACAAATCAGTATAACGAGCGGCAAAAGAAAATACAAACCTCTAAACTAGTTTCCGTTAAGCAATGGCTTAATAATAAGTGGGACTGGATTAAAAGTAAGTTTTCAAAGGAAAAAGAAGAGGTAGGTTCAATTTCTTTAGCCATTGCCGCCGCTGCTGGTGCAATAGTGGCTGTTGGTGCAACTGCCCTTATTTACTACTCCTTTAAGCCAGATTATGATGACTCTGTGGTTAATCTTAAAGATTCAGCTTTACTACAGAAAGCAGTTGCCAATTTACAGCCCGAAGAAGCTAAAGCCTTAAAAGCTAACCTTGAACAGCAGGTTGACGAAGCGTATAATCAGGGTAAGACAGATCAGGCATTTGGCGGTTTCTTTGGAAACATTAAGACTTTAGCCATTTTGGGATTAGTTGGCTTCGTCGGCTATAAATTATTAAATAAAAATAATTAGTGATGAATCTTATTCAATTTGTAGAAACTTTTTTTAGTTATGCAATGAATAGCCAAAAAACTCATGGAGTTCCTTTTGAAGTGGCGTTGGCACAATCAATTTTAGAAACTGGCTATGGGAAGTATGCCCCCGGGAATATGATGTTTGGCGTTAAGGCGGGTAGCAACTGGAAGGGTGATAAACAGCTGATAAAAACCACTGAGTATCACGTTACGGACAAAGTGAAATACCCAGAGATTATAAGCATAGTTAAACAACCAAGCGGTAAGTACTTATATACTGTTAGGGATTACTTTAGGAAATATCCAACTCCTCAAGAATCTTTTAATGATTACGCTATAATGCTTACTAAAAATTTCAAAACAGCATTTCAGTATAGTAGCGATCCTTTTCGATTTGCCAAAGAACTTGCACTAAAGGGTTATGCTACAGACCCACTATATTATAGCAAGATAGAAAGCCTTATCAAAAGTATACAGGCAAAAAAAAAATTGTTAAAGCTACCGGGATAGGGCTAGGAACTTTACTTATTGGAGGCATTGCATTGTATTTACTTTTAAAAGACTAGCTATGGGTTATTTAGTTAATTACAAGACAGAGATAATCTCATCTAATGAGAGCATTGAAGCTGATGGTTTTTCAAAAATTTATTTTGAAAACATAGGAACAGATAGTGCTTTTGTTGATTCTGTCATTCCCTTGACTTATTCAAAGTTTTTTGATAACGATCCTGAAAATACCATTAACGATAAATTTACGGTTTCATTTGCTGGAGTTGATGCAGATATGAGAGTTTTGGTTATAAAAACATATTTTGAAAAAAAGCAATGAGATTTTTAGTTGAACAGCTAATTGAGCTATTGAAAAAAGCAGATAAAAAAACGCTTCTTCTTATTATTTTTTCCATCCCTTTAATTGTGATTGGTTATTATCGTTACACTGAATTAACCATAAAATTAAGCGCAATTGATAGCACTCTCAATAAGATTCAAATTGATATAACAAAGCAAACTGATACGAATAAGGAGGTTAAAGGGTATATTGATAGCTCTGTGAAATCTTTAAAAACAGATATTATTGAAAGCGTTGGCGCACAATTAAAGTACCAGTTAATCTATCAAAATCAGCTAAATCAAAAAGCTATTATTGACCAATTAGAACTATGGGTAAAATACAATTCTAAGTATGGAGAAATTGTTAATGGCTATAAAACTTATAGCGATTCAACTTTTTATAGGTTCTGACCCAATCCAGACAGAATATCTAAAAAACTTAACATGGGTCGAGGTAAAGTATTTTTTAAACCCCTTTAAAGATTCTTAACGTTCATCTTTATATTAAGGTTTGCTCCGCTGTTTAGCCTGTATATATATCTTTCGGTCATGGCTATTGAGGTATGTCCATTCTGTAGCTGAAGCTCCCTTATATTTATTCCTAGGTCTATTAGTTCAGAGTTTCCAGTATGCTTAAAGGAGTATAGTTTAAGCTCCTTACTTATTCCTAGTTTTTCCCGAATGTGCTTAAATCTCATACTTATTATATTTCTGCTAATTGGTTTTGGCCCTGGTCTTAACTCATCGGAGAATAGATAAAGGTTTTTGTTATAGCTGCTAGCAATTGGCTGTAGTAATTCTATTAGCTGGTTTGATAGTGTAGGGCTTTTAAATATGTTTGTTTTACTGGTACTCGCATTTATTCTAACTATTCCTTTATCTAGGTCAATATCCTTTATCTTGAGTAATCTAATTTCGTTTGGCCGTATAAAGCAGTGGTAAACTAAAAGAATTATAATAAATAATTCTGGTTCGTTCACCCTGGTATAATCAGCTAATTTCTTTTTGCTCCCATCATCCCAAACAGTTATTTCAGGTACAGCCTCTTTAAGTTTCTTTTTCTTGAATGGGTTTTCATCCAACTTATGAAGTTCGCCTATATAATTGAAAATTGCTTGCAGATATTGAGTATAGCAGTTGATTGTTTTAGCCGCAAACTTCTTTTTAATAAATAGCTCATTCAGGAACCTATTAGCATCATACTTTGTAAAATCGGTAACCTTCATTACAGGGCAATTCTTTTTTGCCCACTTTTTAAATTTGGCCGCAATATTGGTATAGCTCTGAGAGGTTCTACTGGATAGGTAGTTTGATTTAAAGGCTATGGCCATGTCTATAGCCTCCTCGATTCTCGGTATATTTTTTTTAGCATCACCTGTAAACCCTCGCTTTAAATCCTTTTTTATTTCACTGATTAATCTTTCTGCTTCAGTATACCTCTCTCTAGGGTTTAGATTAATGGAAATCCATTTTACTTGCCTAATCCACCTTTCATTTTTTGTATCAAAGATGTACCAGTAAACAGCCCATCGTTTAGTTACATCACCTTTGTAATCTCTTAGGTGAGGCTCTTTATATTTAAGCGTGTGTATCAAAGTTGTCATAGCCCTAAAATAGTTAACCCCGCAACGTACTACTTAATAGTACGTTGCGGGGATTTACTGTGCCCAGGACAAGACTCGAACTTGCACAACCTTGCGATCACCAGCCCCTCAAGCTGGCGTGTCTACCAATTTCACCACCTGGGCATAAACTTTCAATAAAATGAGAACCATTACGTTGGGCCTCTGCATTTGCAGTGCCCAGAACAGGACTCGAACCTGCACATAATTGCTTATACTAGTCCCTGAAACTAGCGCGTCTACCAATTCCGCCATCTGGGCTTCATCATTTTGAATATGATGGCTATACGTTTTGTAATTCCATCATCAATATGCCACTTTCAAATAGATGGCGGGAGCTCGTTCCTCGGTTCCGCCATCTGGGCTTTTGGAATTGCGTTTGCAAAAGTAATAAAAATCTCCTTTTTTCAAAAGTAAAAATAAAAAAAGAATGGGAGAGAGGTTGGAAGACAGAAGTTAGTAGTCGGAAGACAGTTGACAGAATTCCGACTTACAGCGTTGTAGCATAATTGTTATACAGTATCCAAATATAATAATCGAAGCCAGAACACAGCATCACAATTATACAGCAAAACCGCATCACATCCTCCTAAAGATTCTCCTTCACATACTTACTCATCATCGTATAAAGATGCAAGGTTGTATTGCCTCCATAAATATTATGATTTTTATCGGGGTAGAACATCATATCGAATTGTTTATTGGCTTGGATCAGCTTTTCAATCATTTCAATAGAATTCTGCATGTGTACATTATCATCACCAGTGCCATGAACAATAAGTAGTTTACCTTTCAGCTTATCAACATAATTAATTGGCGAATTCTTATCATACCCAAGGGCATTATCCTGTGGTAAACCCATAAACCTTTCGGTATATACCGAATCGTAATATCTCCAATTAGTTACTGGTGCAACTGCAATAGCCATTTTGAATACATCTGCCCCTTTAAATAAGCACAGTGATGACATGTACCCACCGTAGCTCCATCCCCATATTCCAATTCTTGAAGAATCAACGTATCCAAGAGTTTTAAGATATTTTGCCGTTTCAATCTGGTCTATTGATTCATAGTAACCAAGTTGCCCATAAGTCATTTTCTGAAAAGCTTCGCCTTTGCCACCTGTGCCTCTACCATCTACACAAACTACAATATACCCAATAGAGGCTAAATATTGATCCCAACTCAAATCCCACTCATCCTTAACAGAAATTGAACCGGGGCCACTATACTGGGTCATCATTACAGGGTATTTGATTGATGGGTTAAAATTTAGCGGCTTAATGATATAGGCATTGAGATCAACCCCTTCCGAAGTTTTAAATGAGAAAAATTCCTTTTTTGGAATATCATAGTATGCAAGGGTTTCCTTTAATGTATGATTATCCTCCAATACTCTGATTTGCTTTCCTTTATCTTTATTAACGGTAACTAGAGTGGGGCTTACAGAGTTTGATTGTGAGAGAATAAAATATTTGAAGTTTTTACTAAACTCAGCATTGTTACTCCCCGAATTTGGTGAAAGTTTAGCTAATTCTAAATCTTCTATCTTTACGCTATAGATTGTGGTTCTTAAAGGGCTTAAATCAAATCCTTTGAAGAAAATCCGCTTCCCTTTATCGTCATAACCGTATATTTCAATCACCTCATTCGTTCCATCAGTAAGTTGTTTAACCAATTTACCATCCATTCCATAAAGGTAGATATGATTATAACCATTCCTCTCGCTGGTTATTATAAAGTTTTTGCCATCCTCGGTGAATGTTACAAGATTGTCGGTGGGTTCAGGTAAATAGTACTTATTCTCCTCGGTGTAAAATGTCTTGGATTCTCCAGTATTTGCATCGGCTGTGAGGAAATCCATCTTATTTTGTAAACGGTTCATCCTAATTATGCAAAGCTGATCTGGACTGTATGTCCATTTTATACGGGCAATGTATTGGTTGTTCTCTCCGCCAACATCCATTTTGAATGTTTTACCCGATTCTGTGTTGTACACATGAATAGATACAACTGAATTCTTTTCACCTGCCTTTGAGTATTTAAAAGTATAGTTTTCGGGGTATAAATTATTCTGGAACTTTGTCATGTTGAATTGCATAACCTCGCTCTCATCGAATCGGTAAAACGCCAATTTTTTGCTATCAGGCGACCATTGCATGCCGGTTATTAGGGCAAATTCTTCCTCGTAAACCCAATCTGCGGCACCATTAATTATGGAATTATATAACCCATCAAAAGTTATTTGCTTTTCCTCTTTTGTGGTTAAATTCTTGATAAAAATATTGTTATCCCTAACATACGATACCTTTTGTGCATCAGGAGAAAAGGTAGCCAACATTACCTGATTGCTCTCGCTTAATGGCTCTGAAGTTTTTTGTTTTATATCATAGATGTAGTATGTGGCTTTAAATGAATGTCGATAAATTGTTGAAACATTAGTAATTACAAACATTTTAGTCTCGTTATTACTTAAAGTATAGTTCTCAAAGCGCAATAAATCATTGTTATGAAAACTCGATGGATCAAAAAGAACACTTAGCTGCTTTCCGGAAGAATAATCATATTCTACAACCCTTTTGTCATCCTCTAAAAAAGTATAACTTTCACCATTATTCATTGATGTTATGCCACTCACGCTCTTTTCGTAGAAAACACCTTTCTTATAGAGATCATCTAATGAGATCTTTCTTTTTTGTGAATATACAGATATAGTAGAAAGAAGAATAACCCAGAAAGTAATTGCTGTTAAACAACTTTTTTTCATACCGAAAAATATTAAATTTCTATTTTGATCAACTTAAAGCCTAAAGGCTTAATTGGTAGATATTTTTTACAAGCTAGTAAAAATCTGAATATTAATCAAAACTAAACGCCTTTTGCAAATTTAATTGCTTTATTTGAAATGATTCTTGGACTTCTGTGCTTTTAAAATATTGTACTCACAAAGAAATACTTAATTTTGCGAAAATTTTTATTGGTATGATTAAAATTACTTTCCCCGATGGAAATGTTAGAGAGTATCCACAAGGGGTAACAGGGCTTGATGTAGCAAAGAGCATTTCCGAAAGACTTGCTAAAGAAGTTCTTTCAGTAACTGTTAGCGGTGAGGTTTGGGATCTTACCCGTCCAATTACTACAAATGCTACCCTTCGCTTACACAAGTGGGACGATGAGCAAGGGAAGCATGCATTTTGGCATTCATCAGCACATTTAATGGCCGAGGCAATCGAAAGTCTTTACCCTGGTACTAAGTTTGGTATTGGACCAAGCATCGAGAATGGTTTTTATTATGATGTAGATTTTGGAACAACAACTCTTGTTGAGGCGGATCTTGTTAAGATCGAAGAAAAAATGATGGAGTTTGTTCGTGAGAAACAGGATATTGTTCGTAAAGAGATTTCGAAAACTGAAGCCCTTAAATTATTTAACGATAAGGGCGATAACTATAAAGTAGAACTTATTTCAGATTTGGAAGATGGAACCATTACACTTTACACTCAAGGTGGTTTTACCGATTTGTGCAGAGGGCCACACCTTCCTGATACAAGTTTTATAAAATCAATTAAACTACTAAGCATAGCTGGAGCTTACTGGAGAGGTGATGAGAAAAACAAGATGCTAACCCGTATCTATGGGATTACTTTCCCTCAAAAGAAACAGCTAGATGAATATCTTGTACTACTGGAGGAGGCAAAAAAGCGTGATCACAGGAAAATAGGAAAGGAATTAGAACTTTTCACTTTCTCACAAAATGTTGGTGCTGGTCTACCTTTATGGTTACCTCGTGGGACTGCATTGCGCGATAAACTTGAACAATTCCTAAAGAAAGTTCAAAAGAAACATGGATATGAGCAGGTAATTACCCCGCATATAGGGCAGAAAGAGTTATATATCACCTCTGGTCACTGGGCTAAGTATGGAAAGGATAGTTTCCGCCCCATTACAACGCCACAGGAAGGGGAGGAGTTCATGTTAAAACCAATGAACTGCCCTCACCATTGCGAAATTTATAAATCAAAACCACGTTCATATAAAGATTTACCTGTTCGTTTTGCAGAGTTTGGTACAGTTTACCGTTACGAGCAGAGTGGCGAACTACATGGTTTGACAAGGGTTCGTGGTTTTACTCAGGATGATGCTCACCTTTTCTGTCGTCCAGATCAGGTTAAAGAGGAATTTTTAAAGGTAATTGATATTGTACTTTACATTTTTAAAACATTAAACTTTACTGAATTTACCGCTCAGATATCACTTCGTGATCCAAACAACACCGAGAAGTATATTGGAACAGATGAGAACTGGAATAAAGCTGAGCAAGCAATTATTGAGGCTGCAAACGAAAAGGGATTAAAAACTGTTACCGTACTTGGTGAGGCTGCTTTCTATGGTCCAAAACTGGACTTTATGGTTAAGGATGCTATTGGACGTAAATGGCAACTGGGTACAATTCAGGTTGACTATAACCTTCCTGAACGCTTCCAACTTGAATATATAGGTGCAGACGATAAACGATATCGCCCAATTATGATCCATCGTGCACCATTCGGATCAATGGAGCGATTCGTTGCAGTTCTTATCGAGCATACAGGTGGAAAATTCCCTCTTTGGCTAACCCCCGATCAGGCTGTTATATTACCAATCAGCGAAAAATATAACGAATACGCAAAAAAAGTTTTGAATTTCCTAAATAATTCCGATATTCGCACGCTGATTGACGATAGAAACGAGAAGATTGGTAAAAAGATAAGGGATAACGAGTTAAAGAGAATTCCCTACTTAATTATTGTTGGTGAAAAGGAGGAAGAAGCTGGTCTTGTCGCCGTTAGAGTTCAAGGTGAGGGTGATAAAGGGCAGATGAAACTTGAGGAATTCGTCAATTTCATTAATGATGAGATTAAAAAACAATTAGAATAGATAAACAAATTATTAACTAATAACGGAGGATAAAACAATAGCTGCACCTGTTTTAATTAAAAGGCAAGATAAGGACAACAAGTTCCTGATTAACGAACAGATCAGATATAAACTTGTCCGTATTGTAGGTGATAATATTGACAACCAAGGCGTTGTTTCTATTGAAGAGGCCAGGAAGATGGCCGAAAACCTTGAACTTGATTTAGTCCTTATTTCAGATAAGGCTGATCCCCCTATTTGTAGGATTATCGATTTTCAGAAATTCCTTTATCAACAGAAAAAGAAACAAAAGGAAATTCGAGCAAACACCCAACGGGTTGTGGTTAAAGAAATTCGATTTGGTCCCAATACGGATGAGCATGATTATAATTTTAAGCTAAAACATGCTCAGAATTTTTTGGAAGATGGATCAAAGGTAAAAGCTTACGTGTTTTTCAAAGGTCGTTCAATTTTATTTAAGGAACAAGGGGAAATTCTTTTACTGAGATTTGCTCAGGATTTAGAGGAGATTGGGAAGGTTGAGCAGTTACCTAAACTTGAAGGAAAAAGGATGACAATTTTTATAACTCCAAAATCTGCTAAGAAGAAATAGTTACAAATAAAATAGAAAGTAAGAATGCCGAAAATTAAGACAAATTCCGGAGCAAAGAAGAGATTTTCTTTAACCGGTACTGGGAAAATCAAAAGGAAACATGCTTACAAAAGTCACATCCTTACTAAAAAGGAAACCAAACAGAAAAGAAACCTAACTCATATGGGTTTGGTTCACAAAACCGATGCGAATCGTGTTAAAATTATGCTTGGACTTAAGTAAAACAACGTTCTTTTTTTGATTTAGTTACTTTTAGTTATTAACCAGAATGAATTAGCACGAAGAGTCCTTACGAGGAACGCTAACCATTCAAAACATGTAATGTAAAATGCCACGTTCAGTAAACGCCGTTGCATCAAGAAGAAGAAGAAAAAAAATTCTTGAGCAAACAAAAGGAAACTTCCTGGGACGCAGGAATGTTTACACAGTAGCAAAAAATACCCTTGAGAAAGGTTTAGGCTACGCTTACCGCGATCGTAAGAAGAAAAAATCAGAATTTCGTGCTCTTTGGATTCAACGTATTAATGCTGCCGTAAGACTTTATGGTATGTCATACTCAGAATTCATCGGTCAAGTTAATAAAAAAGGAATTGCTATTAATCGCAAGACTCTAGCCGATTTAGCAATGAACGAACCTGAAGCATTCAAGAAAATTGTTGATTCCGTAAAATAGATTTAACATTCAGAATAAAGAAAGGGAAGTTTGGCTTCCCTTTTTTTATTTCAAACAGTTAATTATCATTCAGTTAAATAAAATTTAGAAATTAAGTGTAAGGTTTTGTAACTTTCGACTAAATCGAACAACAAATCAATATATGAAGATTGCACTTATAGGATACGGCAAAATGGGGCATGAGGTTGAAACTGTTGCCTTGAATCGAAATCATCAAGTTATTTTGAAGATTGATAAAGATAATGAGAACGACTTAACACCGCAAAACCTTAAAGAAATAGATGTTGCTATTGAGTTTAGTACACCAACTACTGCTTATCGAAATGTAAGAAAATGCCTTGAATCAAACATTCCTGTTGTTGTGGGTACAACTGGTTGGTTGGATAAACTTGATGATGCTAAACTCGTTGCAGATAATTGTAATACAGCTCTATTTCATGCATCAAATTATAGCATTGGGGTCAACATATTTTTTAGATTGAACAAAGTTTTAGCAGATTATATCAATAATGTGAAAGGGTATTCGTTATCAATTACTGAAACTCATCATACTCAGAAACTAGATGCACCCAGCGGAACAGCAATCACGCTTGCCCAACTAATAGCAGAGTCTATTGACGAGTTAAATGGGTGGACTCTGCTCCCCAATAAAAGTAATGGAAAGATTCCAATTGAGGCTATAAGGGAGGGAGATGTGCCTGGGACTCATACGGTGACTTTTAACTCCGAACAGGATGAGATTTTACTTACACATAGGGCAAAGAGTAGAAAAGGTTTTGCCGTAGGTGCTGTTTTGGCCGCTGAGTTTTTAGTAGGTAAGAAGGGTTTTTTTACAATGGAAGATCTTCTAAGGTTCTAATATTTCAATTAAAAGAATTATAATTGCTAAGTTTTAAATAAAAATTTTGAGGTGTTTATTTAAATACTATTATTAGATTTGCATTCTAACCATAGAACGCATGAAGTTTACAGGGGAAAACATAATAGAATTTTCAGGCAGGTTTAAAGACGACTTTTCGTGCTTGGAGTAC
>JABFRB010000035.1 GCA_013141385.1 Bacteroidales bacterium
TTCCAGTATAGGTTATTAACATGCTCTAAAGTTACTAACTCCCCCTAGAACCCCCTTGTTAGCATCATCATCATTATTATTGATATAAAAAATGATACTGTAAATCTAAAGGAACTCACGTTAATTACTTACAAAGTAACAAAATTTGATTTTTGGTTTTATATGAAAATATTAAATGAAATTGATGAATTATTTTCGCTTTTATAATGGTTTGAGTCGATGTATTTTTGTGTTATTAAGTAACAAAATAAATAGGTTTAAAATGGATGCACAAATTAAACATTATGAAAACAAATTAGAGTTTGAAATGGACTCGGCGGATTTGTTTGAAGCCTTAAATAATGGCGAAAAAGTTGTTGTTATTGATGCAAGGAAGCCATTTGGCTTTGAGGCCGAACATATTCCTAGGGCAATTAATATCCCTCATCGTGAAATGAATGAGGAAAGCACCAAGCATTTAAACAAAGATTTTGTGTATGTTACCTATTGCGATGGAATTGGGTGTAACGCTTCAACTAAGGGTGCTTTGAATATGTCGAAACTTGGATTTAAAGTCAAAGAACTTATTGGTGGTATTGAATGGTGGAAGTTTGACGGTTATGCTACCGAAGGAACAAAGGCAAGTCAAACGGGCGCAAAAATTCAATGTGCTTGTTAAAATTTATCATTCAGTCCGGCAAATGTAGATTACGTTCTATATTTGTCCGATGTCGTTTAGGATGTCTAATATGATTGCACTTTGTGTCCGAATAAGTTACGCTTCGCTAAACTTCGTTCGAGCCGAGAAATCGTATTCATAAGATAATCCATCCACAACTATTGCTCGTGTTGAACAAACAGCCATACATTGCCCACATTTAAAACATAAATCTTGGCGGTTAGGTCTGATAACCATTTCGTTCAACTCATTCTTAATCGGAATTTTGTTGGGGCAAACCTCCGCACATAGTTGACATTTTTTACATGTGGTTTGATTAAAAGTGATTGAGTTTGGCATGTTGGTGAATTTATTCTATTTTACTTGTGTTTGGCATAGAATGATGAGTTGGGGGATTAAATTATCAAAACATGTAAATAATGCAATTTTTGATAATATATCTAGCACTCCCCGCTAAGCGTAGTTTTCAAAACTACGCTTGTTTAAATGGCGGTCTTCTGACCGCTTAAAAAACAACTATATCCCTACTCCAATTTTTCAGCATTACAAAAATGCGATACCTGCCAATAATTTGTATTTGTGCGGTCGGGAGACCGCTGTTTAGTTACGACGAAGTTACGCTTCGCTAAACTTCGCCAAGCTGGGATGTTTTGGACCGAGGAACCGGGCTATTTAAATCCATTCTACACTTTTAAGATTTCTTTTTATCCCCCTTTGATACTTATATTTAGGATACCCAATTATTATAGATGTTACTACTTCATGATTTTCGGGGATACCGAACAACTTTCTTAATTCTTTATCTTTGCTTATTGCTGGAGGTATTAAGTCCATTATGGAGCCACCAAGTCCGAGCGAATGGGTGGCAAGCATCCCATAAGTTGCAGCTATAGAAATGTCTTGACTAATATCTTCTTCGTTTTTATCTGCAAGGAAAAGAATCATTGCTGGAGCATTTCGTGTTATTGTATCTTCGGTTCCGTTTTTCAACGCAGGCAGTCTGCTTACCAGTAAAGGTATTAGGTGCCCCTGCATCAGTTTGAATTTTTTTTCACCCACCACCTTTTTAATAAAATACCGATAGATTGGTTTCTTAAACATGTTTACCAGACCCTCATAAAACCTGATCATATTAGGCAATGCCTGCCTAATTAATTCAGTATTTTGAACAACAATGATTTTTACTTTTAAAGGAGGAAAACCGGGAGGAGCAAATGAAATAGCCTCTACAATTTTTTCCAATAATTCTTTGGGTACTGGTTTATCCTTAAAATTACGAATAGCTCTGCGGGAACGAATCATATCGTAAAAAGACTTTTCGTAACCGTTCGATTCATTTTCAGGCAATTCAAAAAAATCGGTTTCGTAAGATAGACCAGCCACAGCAATTGCCCGTGTTGAACAAACAGCCATACATTGCCCACATTTAAAACATAAATCTTGGCGGTCGGGTCTGATAGCCATTTCGTTCAACTCATTCCAAATCGGAATCTTGTTGGGGCAAACCTCCGCACATAATTGACATTTTTTACATGTGGTTTGATTAAAGGTGATTGAGTTTGGCATGTTGGTGAATTGATTCTGTTTTGTTTGTGGTTGGTTTAGAGTGATGAGTAGGGAGATGTCTTAGAATGCATAACCTAGGGATTCTCTCGTCTGACCTTTACCATTGTTGCGAATTTGTCTCTGATGAGAGAACGTAGATGCTCAGTCGATTTGTAATATCTAACTCGATATGCACCAACATCAAAATGAAGAGTAGTCCCATCTTTTGCGATCAAGAACACATCTAGAGACTCATTGCCAATTCCATGTGCGAAACCCAATTCATAATAGACATTTGGACGCTCTTTAGTCAGGTCGCAAATAATAAATTCGGCCTTGATTATAAAATCGGTTATTTCATTTATAATTAATCCTGAACCTACATTTTCATCAACCCTCTTTGTTATTAGACCGAGTTTTGAACATTCATCCTTAATCGCTATGTAAGAATCATCAAGTTCATCTGTGAAGGGCATTATCACAAAGACTAGATTGCGTTTGTAATCTGCTATGTCATCATATTCTTCGTAATCCATTCTGTTCCGTTGTTTAGTTACGACGAAGTTTAGCGAAGCGTAACTTCGTCGAGCTGTGGTCTATTCCTCTCTGCAAACATTTCATCAGATATTTCAAGAACTAAAATTGTTCTTTATTCTTAATTTTTCTTCAGGACTAATTTTTCCTCTTTCAATATCTCTATTTTTTGTCCTTACTTCTCTTCTCAAAGAATCCATTTCCTTTTTAAGTTCAAGAAGCCCTTTTTCCTTATGAGTTACTTCTATTATTTTGGTTTTTGATGTTTCTAAAAAGGTTGGGGGTATCGCTGCTTCTGGATTATCCAATGTTTCTAAAAGTGCTTTAGTAATCCTCTCTTTTAATTTTTCACCCCAATTTGGTAAGTTTTTATCATAAACAATAACTCTTAAACTTCTTAAATCAAAAGGTACATCATCTATGGATGATGTTATTAATACTGCTGGTTTTGCAATAGCATGTGCCAATCCTAATTCATAAAAACATTTGGATTTTTATTTGTCAAATCAGCAAGAATAACATCGGCTTTTTTTGTGAAATTCCATATGTCATTTACAATATTTCCAGATCTATATAAATCATCTGCTCTAGTTGGAATTAGACCTGCATTATTTATTGCTGGAACGTAAATGTCATTTTTGTAACTGTCAAACAATCCACCAAACGGCATTATGATAAAACAACTTTTATCTGTTACAAAATTGGTTTTTTTATTTGTAGTCATTTGAATATAGTATTTAGATTAAAAGTTTAAAATTTATAATTGCCCGACTCTTTATATTTACACTAAGGACATGTCCATGCATGGAATCCTAATGTAAACATATCCCTTTTAAAATCCTTTTATCAAAGTTAAAATTCTTTTTCAAAAAAACCACCTAAACTATTTAAACAGAAGAAATTCTGGTAGGAAATTTCTATAGTTTGTTAGTTTTTTTAGTGACAATAGGCGTTTAAAACTTAATGCTGAACAACTTTTTTTCTGTAAATTTGTTTCAATCCATAAAATAGCAAAGATGAAGTACATTGGAGCACATGTAAGCGCATCGGGTGGTGTTGAGAATGCACCAATTAATGCGCATGGTATTGGAGCAACAGCTTTTGCGCTGTTTACCAAAAATCAAAGGCAATGGAAATCAGCACCTTTAACAAAAGAGAGTATAAACGCTTTTAAGAAGAACTGCGAGTTGTATAACTATTCGCCAGCGCAAATTCTTCCTCATGATAGCTATTTAATTAACCTTGGACATCCTGAAAAAGAAGCACTTGAAAAGTCACGCGAGGCTTTTCTGGATGAGATGCAACGCTGCGAGCAGTTGGGTTTGGACAGGTTAAACTTTCACCCCGGTAGCTCACTTGGCAAAATTAGCGATGATGAGTGCCTAAAGCTAATTGCAGAGAGTATTAATATTGTCCTTGGTAAAACCAAGGGTGTTATTGCTGTAATTGAGAATACATCGGGGCAGGGGAGCAATCTTGGCTATACCTTTGAGCAGCTAAGGCAAATAATTGATAATGTTGAGGATAAATTGAGGGTTGGTGTTTGTCTGGATACATGCCATACCTTTACTGCGGGTTATGATATTAAATCAACCAAAGGATTCACCGAAACCTTTATTAAATTCGATAACACTATTGGATTCAGCTATTTAAAGGGCATGCACATTAACGATTCCAAAAAGGAGTTGGCCTCACGTGTAGATAGACACGATAGTATAGGCAAAGGTTTCCTTGGGTTGGATATTTTTAGAATGATAATGAAAGATAACCGTTTTAACGGTATCCCTTTAATTCTGGAGACCCCAGATGACACCGTTTGGGCAGAAGAGATTAAGCTGCTAAAATCGTTTATTTAACGTGAGTTTGATGTAAATATAATATATTGATTCTTGGTTCACCATTAGATTGTTGCTTTGTCATGCTGAACGGAGTGAAGCATCTGAATTTTAGATAATTAGATCCTTCGCTTTGCTCAGGATGACACCCTACATCGAACTGACGTTATTTAGAGAATGTTTTATGAGGATTGGAAAACCGCAACTAGATTGTATAATAAAACAAAAACCTCATGTAAATGAGGTTTTTGCTTTGTTATATCCTTTATGGTTTTCTATATAATAAGCATAGCATCACCATAAGTTCCAAAGCGGTATTTTTCTTTTATTGCAAGTTTATACGCATCGAAAAGAAAATCATAGCCAGCAAAAGCTGATACCATCATTAACAATGTCGAAAGTGGTAGGTGAAAATTAGTTACCATCATGCTGGGTACGCTAAAATCATAAGGAGGAAAAATAAACTTGTTTGTCCATCCACTATATGGTTTTAGAAATCCATCGGTAGATACTGAGCTTTCGAGCGTGCGAAGAACCGTTGTACCCACAGCACACACATTCTTTTTATTCAACTTTGCTCCATTCACAATATCAACAGCATCTAATGGGATATTAATCTGTTCGGAATCCATTTTATGCTTGGTAAGGT
This sequence comes from Bacteroidales bacterium, assembly GCA_013141385.1. NCBI lineage: Bacteria > Pseudomonadati > Bacteroidota > Bacteroidia > Bacteroidales > Bacteroidales bacterium. The sequence continues at coordinate 5,222 of JABFRB010000035.1, forward strand.
CTTCAACATCTACTGTGCGGAAATTACCCAAGCCTACATGTAGGGTTATCTCAGCAAAGTGAACACCTTTTATTTCGAGTCTTTTAAGTAGTTCTCGGCTAAAATGCAATCCTGCTGTTGGAGCAGCAACAGCACCCTCGTGCTTTGCATATACTGTTTGGTAACGCTCTCTATCCTCTGGAATAACATCTCTTCTTATGAATTTTGGAAGAGGTGTTTCGCCCAATCGATAAAGAGTTTCCTTAAACTCATCGTATGATCCGTCAAAAAGGAAACGGAGAGTACGTCCACGAGAAGTAGTATTATCAATTACCTCAGCAACAAGAACATCGTCCTCGCCAAAATAAAGTTTGTTTCCAATCCTAATTTTTCTGGCAGGATCAACTAATACGTCCCATAACCGTTGCTCTTTATTGAGTTCTCGGAGTAAGAAAACTTCAATTTCAGCACCTGTTTTTTCTTTATTGCCATACAAACGGGCTGGAAAAACTTTTGTATTGTTAAAAACAAACACATCACCCTCTGAGGTATAGTTGATAATATCCTTAAAGATACGATGCTCAATTTGTTTCGTTTTCCTGTTTAATACCATTAATCTGGACTCATCGCGATTGTCAGACGGATATTTTGCAATTAAATCCGGAGGTAAATTGTACTTGTACTGTGAGAGTTTCATTAGGTATAATTAAAAAATTAATTAATAGTCAATTTTTAAACGTAATACTTCCATTCCTGCAATTCATGCAGATAAAGTATTTGAAATAAATTTATTGATAAATAGATAATATGACGTGTCAATTTATGCTCAATTGGATTACAAATATAACTATTCTACAAAAGACCGTGTGCCTTATACGTGACATTTTTCAGTTAGTTACATTCACCGTTAAAAATTTTTCAAATTCTTCTAATTTTTGAGCATCAACTAATTTAAAGTTACCGCTACCTACTCTTACTAAGTCTGCTAAATATGCGCCACTATTTAGAGCAACCCCCAAGTCCCTTGCAAGAGATCTTATATAAGTTCCTTTACTACATTTGATTCTTAAAGTAAGGTTGGGTAATTTAAAATTAATTATCTCAAGTTCTAGAATTTTAATTTTTACAGGTTCAAGTTCCATTTCAACCCCTTGCCGAGCAAACTTGTATGCTCTTTTCCCATTAATGCTCTTTGCAGAGAAAAGAGGTGGTATTTGGTTTTGCTCCCCCAAGAAGGTATTTACAACTTTATAAACCAACTCTTCGGTAATATGTTCAGTAGGAAACTCTTGGTTCATTTGTGTTTCCATATCATACGAAGGAGTTGTTTGCCCTAAACAAAATGTTGCGATATATTCCTTATCGTCTTTTAAATAAGACTCAACCTGTTTTGTTGCTTTTCCAATGCAAATCACTAATAATCCTGTTGCGAGGGGATCCAAAGTTCCTGCATGGCCTACCTTAATCTTTTTATATCCTTTGGATTTGCGAATGAGGTGTTTAATCTTACTTACAACATTAAAGGATGTCCAACCATAAGGTTTATCGATAAGAAGAATAGCTCCTTCTTGAAAATCGGTTTCACTATCAAATCCTAATTTCATCTCTAAATGGATATCCCTTTTTGCCTTAAAAAGGCATGCAAAACGGGGTTTTTATAAAATAAAAACCCTGACATTCAAAAATGTCAGGTGGTAAATTAGTGTAGTTTAAGCCCTATTCACTTGGCTTTTTCATTATTGCATAAATTTCAAAAACGAACCCGAAAAGCACTACAATTGGAGCAAGCGTAATCCGTCTAAAACTAAAAATTTCATTGCTAAATACATTCGGATCTTTAGAACCTCCGCCTGCCATTAAAAGAAACCCTACAACAATAATTGCAAACCCAATAAGCAGCAATTTGTAATTTTGCTTTCCAAGAGCGAATTTGCTCTCATCTTGATCTTGTTGTTTGCTAGGTGCTGTTTGTTTTGCCATATATGATAGATTTTAGCTAATAGTATAAGTCATCGACTTTTAATCTTAAAAATTTATTAACTGCAAAGTAAGTTGAAATTAAATTAATTAACACACCAATTACGATAACAGCTCCAAAAATAATAATTAACAGAAATGGATCAACAATATCAATCAGATCACCAAATTCTTTTTGTACCAAATAAACTAATCCCGAAAGCAGCAGAATAGACACAAGGGCGGCATAAAGCCCGTGAAGTATGCTTTTTAATAAAAAAGGTTTACGAATAAATCCCCATGTTGCTCCAACAAGTTTCATGGTGTTGATTAAAAACCTACGGGAATAAACTGAGAGTCGAATGGTGTTATTAATTAGAACGATTGCTATAAATAGTAACAAACTACTGAATAGAATTATCACAAGGCTTATTTTACTCACATTCTCATTCACCAAACTTACTAGTGATTTTTGGTAGTGAACCTCCTTTACCTGTTTAAAGCCAAGTAAAAACCTTTCAATTTTGTTGATACTATCTTGATTTGCATATTCTGCTTTCATTCTAACGTCAATTGATGCTGAAAGGGGGTTGTATCCTAAAAAAGTTATAAAATCCTCGCCAAGTTCGTCTTTTAACTCCTTTGCCGCTCTTTCTTTTGAAATGTACTCTGTATACCTAACAAAAGCGGATGCATCTAAGGTTTTTCGGAGAAAATTAGCATCAACTTCGCGAATATCATCTTGAAGGAAAATTGAGAAGCCGATGTTTTCTTTTACGTAATCGGAAAGTTTTCTTGCGTTAAAAATCAGAATACCAACGATACCAAGCATAAAAAGAACCAAGGAGATACTTATGATTGATGAAAGTGATGAGCTTCGCAGACGATTACGTGTAATTTTTCCTTCGGAGTTTTTCATGTTGAATATATTATCTGTTATCCCATCGATTTAATTAATTGGGTATTTGTTTCAAAAGTAGTAAAAAAGGAGTTTTGTCGATTGCTGTTCGAAGTTCTCTTAATGTTATTATTCCTTAAAACGTTAAATTATTTTTACTTCTTCCAAAATTTTAAAATATCGGCAATTTTTTCGGAAGCCTTGCCTTTTCCATAAATATCCATAGAAAAATTGGGTTTACGATTTATCATTTCGTTATATGCTATGAGTATGAATTCAGAATCGGAACTACTCAACATATTAAACCCATTTTGAACAAGTTCTGTACATTCTGTCTCTTTTCTAAGGGTTACACAACACTTTTTAAAAAAGAATGCCTCTTTTTGAACGCTTCCGCTATCGGTAAGAACGATTGTGCAATTTCTTAGAAGTTCAACCATATCGAAATAGTTTACTAGTGGAATAATTGTAAAGTTAGTTTCGATATTAATATCTCTTAAATATTTTGTTGTAAGAGGGTTTAGTGGAACAATTACTCGCAGTTCTCGGTTAATAGTGTTTAATGCACTTATTATCTCTCCTAATTTTTTTGGATCTGATGTGTTTTCAGGACAACTTATTGTTGCAAGTGCAAAGGATTGGTTTAGATTAAACTTATTTATAATATCAGATTTTAGAGGAGATAAGGTACAATAGTAATTTGCAGCATCCTGCATAACATCTCCTGTGTTGTATATATTACATGGAAAGTTATCAAAGCCTTCCTTTTTAAGATTTTCAACGGCTATTTCGGTGGGACAGAAAAGAAGAGTTGAAATTCTATCGATTAAAATCCGATTCATCTCCTCTGATACCATTGGTTTAAACGAGCGTAATCCCGCTTCTACATGTGCAACTGGAATTTGTTGTTTTTGCGCAGCAATAGCTCCCGCCAGTGCGGGGTTATTGTCGCCATATACTAGCACCATATCGGGCTTTTCCTTGAGGATTGCAATCTCAATTCCTTCAAGTAATTTTCCAATTGTTGCTGCAGGATTTAGATCAGAAATCGCTAATTTATACTTTGGTTCCGGGATATCCATCTCTTCAAGAAAAATCTGCGATAGGGTATCGTCAAGATTTTGGCCAGCATTAAGGACTACCTCATCTATCCCTTTGAGAATAAGTTTATGGCTGACCATAGCAGCTTTTATAAACTGAGGAGTCGCACCTACAATGGATAGTACTTTCATTTGGATTAAACTTTATTATTGACGCATTATTACAACATTCATCAACTCAGCAATCCTTTTTGTTAATCCCTTCCGGGAATATTGTTCAATATTTCGGGGATTAAAACTACTCCAACCCAATTTATAACCTTCCCACACCCATTTTAATCCCTCATAAATTTCCGCTTCGGAATCACATGGAAGCATTATTCCTGCTCCTGTTTCCGTTAAAAGTGCATCTAGATCTCCTCCAACAGGACCAATCGCAATCACTGGACGCTTTGCTGCAAGGTACTCAAAAATCTTTCCAGTTAGTATCTCTTTGGAGGTACTTGGTATAAAAACTAAAAGAACCTGCGCAGATTTTTGTATTGAAGGGATTTCGGAATGAGACTTGTAACCTAATATTTCTGTTTTCCCGAGCAAATTAAACCTTTTTAACGATTCAATAACAGACTTATCCACATCGCCAACAAAGCGAATCAGTAATTTCTCGCTGAATTCAGTATTGTTCTCTGCCATTTTTGCGATAGTCTTCCAAAACGTATTACTATTACTATTCGGCGGAATTGTTCCTACGTGAACCAATGAAAAAACTGAATCGTTAAGGGTTACGTTATGGTTATAATCAGTATGATCGAATCCATTGGGAACAATTTCGATTTTTTTGGCCCCTATTTTCTTGAACCTATCAGCCATCGATTTTGAAACAACTACCGTTAAATCAGCATTCTTAAGCACTTTCCGTTCAAGTCTTCTATTAATTGAATCGGCAAGCCAAGTTAACTTTAAGTCTTTGTAGAAGTAAATATCTGTCCAAGGATCTCTGAAATCAGCAATCCAAGGAATATTCAGTTTCCTATTCAGTTTTAACCCGATTAGGTGCAAACTATGCGGGGGCCCAGTAGATATAATTAAATCAACAGGATTATTTCTTAGATATTTTGATAGAAACGATGTAGATGGAGCAATCCAAAGCATCCGAGCATCTGGGATAAAGAAATTTCCTCTGATCCAAATTGCAATGTTATTTATTAAACTCCTTTTTTTTGTAGAGCCAGATGTAAATCCAACACCTATTTTCTTCCTATTCCCACTAAGGAACTTATATATCCCATAAGGCTCAGGTACATTTCGGCGAATTACCTCAATTCCCTCGGGTATATCATTTAATAAAGACTCATCGATTGCCGAAACCTCAGGATTATTGGCGGTATAAACTATTGGTTCCCATCCGTAATTTCGGAGATACTTAACAAACTTCAACCATCGTTGAACACCAGAACTTCCAGCAGGGGGCCAGTAATAGGTTAGAATTAGTACTCTTCGCATTGAAGTTTCCTTTGATGGTTGAAAGTTGTCAGTTTACACCTTTCCGGTTCCTGCTATTGAAGGCAGTAAACCTTAATTATAATAGTTTGAGAAGTGTTCGTAAAGATACTTTCTCTTCCATTATCTCTCTTAGGCGAGATGCTTGAACTCGTTCTTGCGCCATTGTATCGCGATAGCGAATGGTAACAGTATCATCTTCTAAAGTTTGATGATCAACGGTTATGCAGAAAGGTGTTCCAATTGCATCGTGCCGACGATAGCGTTTCCCAATCGTGTCCTTCTCCTCGTATTGACAAGCAAAATCGATTTTTAGCTCATCCATAATCATTTTGGCTTTCTCTGGTAGACCATCTTTCTTAACCAATGGGAATACACCTAATTTAATTGGGGCTAAGGCAGGTGGGATACGAAGAACAACACGTTCATCAACGGTTCCATCCTCTTTTGTAATCTTCTCTTCGGTATATGCTGATGAAAGGATTAACAGGAATGTACGATCAAGACCTATTGAAGTTTCTATAACATAAGGAACATAGCTCTCGTTAGTTTCAGGATCAAAATATTGCAACTTTTTACCGGAATGTTTTTGATGGCTACTTAGGTCGAAATCGGTACGTGAATGGATTCCCTCAACCTCTTTGAAACCGAATGGGAATTCAAACTCTATATCTGATGCTGCGTTTGCGTAATGTGCAAGTTTTTCGTGTTTATGGAAACGATATTTGTTATCGCCAAGCCCCATAGACTTATGCCAACGCATACGTTTTTCCTTCCAGTACTCGTACCACTCCATCTCCTCGCCAGGGCGAACGAAGAATTGCATTTCCATTTGCTCAAACTCCCTCATTCGGAAAATGAATTGACGGGCTACGATCTCATTACGGAAAGCTTTTCCTGTTTGGGCAATTCCGAAAGGAATTTTCATACGCCCAGTTTTCTGAACATTCAGGTAATTAACAAAAATACCCTGTGCCGTTTCGGGTCTGAGGTAGATAGTGTCTGCATCCTCGCTAACCGAGCCCATTTTGGTCTCGAACATCAGGTTGAACTGTCGAACTTCTGTCCAGTTGCGTGAACCTGAAATTGGGCAAACTATTTCGCAATCTTCAATTATCTGTTTAACCTCCTTTAAATCACCCGAATCAAGAGATGTAACCATTCGGGTGTTAATGGTTTTTATTTTTTCAGCAACCTCAAGTACTCTAGGATTTGTTTCACGGAACATTGCCTCATCAAAAGTATCACCAAAGCGTTTCTTAGCTTTTTCAACCTCCTTGTTGATTTTATCCTCTTGCTTTTGAATCCAATCTTCGATTAACACATCGGCGCGATAACGTTTTTTGCTATCCTTATTATCTATCAAAGGATCGTTGAAAGCACCTACGTGTCCAGATGCTACCCACGTTTTGGGATGCATAAAGATTGCAGCATCAATACCCACAATGTTGTCGTTAAGGCGGGTCATTGCTTCCCACCAGTAACGACGGATATTATTTTTTAGCTCAACACCATTCTGTCCGTAATCGTAAACAGCGCTTAAACCATCATAAATTTCGCTCGATTGGAATACAAATCCGTACTCCTTTGCATGTGCAATTAATTTCTTAAATAGTTCTTCTTGGGTCATATAAAAAGATTCTTGATTTTAAACATTCGATTTCAGACAAAAAGCTAATTATCAATTAGCTGAAAATTCTCTTTAATTCTACTTTAACAGATTTGAAATAAACTTGATTTTTCTGCTTTTTTACCCCAAACCCTAAAGGGAGAAAGCAGAAAAATCAACCCAATCCCTTTAGGGGTAGGGGTAAAATTGGGTTGATTTTTCGTGTTATAAGCAATCTGTTAAAGTAGAATTAAAATAAAAAGCAAAAATAAGAGTTTTATTGGTTTAAAGTTATAAACCCTAAAGGTTTTAAATACCATAAGGGTTTTAACAATTCTAACGATTTTAGATATTTCACCGAAAATTTAACCAATAAAAACTGTAACAAAATATAAGTTTGATATACTAAATTTGTATTAAGATGAAACACCCATGTTTTTGACCAATACAAAATGAGATGAATAAGATATGGGTGTTCCATTATTATAATTAACAACTGTTCAACCTAATATTTTCATCTTGCAATAGATCAGTTTTTTAATCCGATATTATTCGAATGAAAAAAGATAGTATGCAGAAAAAAGAGGAGCATTTTAATCGTTTAGTCAAGGAGAACCATCAACGGATTCAAAGTATCTGCAAGTACTATGCTTCTGTAGCTGAAGATCAGAAGGATATTTATCAGGAAGTTTTAGTAAACATTTGGAAAAGTTTAGAAACTTTTAGGGGAGAAGCACAGGAAAGTACTTGGATTTATAGAATTGCATTAAACACAGCATTAGGTTTTGCAGGAAAAGAATTTCGTAGGATGAAATTTATCCTTGATCCCGGAGAAAAGGGCATTCAGAATATCCTTGTTGAAGATGATGGGGTTGATATCAAACTTCGAGAAGATCAACTAAACACCCTTCAGATTCACCTAAATCAACTAACGGTTATTGAGAAGGCAATAATGTCACTTGTTCTCGAAGGGTTATCATCAAAAGAAATATCGGAGATAATAGGGATAACCGAGCCTAACGTAAGGGTTAAGGTTCATCGAATTAAAGAGATATTAAGAGAAAAAATGAATGGAGGTAGTTATGAAAACTAATGATATGAATAACAATTTAAACCATACTATTGAAAGTTTACCAAATATGGAATTGTTTACGAGTAAGCTAAAAAAGGAGGATGAGTATAATCTTAAAATTTCTAAAACCTTTTTCCGGATTTACATTGGGTTTATTGGTTTTTATTTCATTATAATAATTGTAAATTTATTCTTTGATCGTGGATTAATTCAAGTTCTCTCCCAGATTCTCTTTATCCTATCGTTTGTTGCATTCGTTTTAATTTTTAGGGACAATTTAAAAATCTTTAAAAAAATTGATTACTCACTTCCATTGGCAGAGATGCTTAATGCTGTTGTAAAACGCTACCATCTTAAAATAGGTTATCTCTTAATTTTATTAATCCCTATTGTTTTAATGGATGGAGGATTAACCTTATCTTTCTATGAAGATTTGGAATCACTAAGTCCACTGAATAGAGTATTAATTGTTCAAGCGTTTTATATTCCAGTAATGGCAATATCAACCTTAATTGGGATATTAATATGGAGGCACAAGCAAAAGCCACTTCGAGATAAGGCACTTGAGTTGTTAAAGGAGCTTGAAAACTAATCGGATTTGATAAATAAAAAGAGGTTTGAAAAATTTCAAGCCTCTTTGCTTTTTATTGAATATTGATCAGTGTTCTTTTTTTTCCTTAACTTGTTTCAAATTTATTTCTATAAAATCAAATCATTTAAAACACATTATTATGAAAAAACAACTATTAGTTTTAGGCCTAATTGCCGTAGGAATTATTTCCTGTAAACAGGAACCAACCGTTAAGGTAAAGGAGTATTCCATTGAGCAGTTTTATAAGAATAAGCAAATAAGGGGAGGTGCTTTTTCTCAGGATGAGAAAAGATTGCTTGTTACAAGTAATGAGTCTGGAATATACAATCTGTTCGAGATCAATATTGCCGATGGGGCAAAAAAGCAAATTACGAACTCCAAAGAGGAATCATTTTTTGCAATTGATTATGTTCCAAACTCTAATAAAATTTTGTACAGTTCCGATAAGGGTGGTAACGAGATTAGCCATATCTACCTATTAAATGAGGACAGCACTTCAACCGACTTAACACCAGAACCAAAAGCAAAGGCTAATTTTGGAGGATGGAATAAAGACAAAACTGCATTCTATTTTCTATCGACAAAGCGTGATCCTCGCTTTTTTGATTTGTATAAGATGGATATCAAAACATGGAAATCGACACTGCTTTTTCTGAATGATAAAGGGCTTAATTATTCTGGAATTTCATGGGATGAAAAATATATTGCGCTTACACAAAGCATTACTTCGAGTGAGAGCAAATTGTTTTTGATGAACTCTTCGGATAAAAAGATGTCTGAAATTTCATTGCCCGATAAAATTGGAACATACGGTGGAACCGGATTTTCAAGAGATGGCAAGTATTTCTATTATATCACAAATGGTGGGGGAGAATATCAGTATCTTGTATCGTATGATATTGCCACAGGAGAACGAAAGACTGTTTACGAAACCAATTGGGATGTTGCTTACAGTTTCTTTTCTTGGAATGATAAATACAAGGTTATTTCCATTAACCAGGATGGCAAGAATGCACTAAAGATTTTTGATAATTCAACTGGGCAAGAGGTTGCCTTCCCCGAGGTATCCGATGGAGATATTTTAGGAATTGATATTTCGGATAGTGAAAAATACATGCGTTTGAGCGTTGGTACTTCAAAATCACCTTCGAATATCTATTTTTATAGTTTCGAGACCAAAGAGCTTAAGAAACTTACAAATACTCTTAACCCAGATATCGATCAAAACCAGCTTGTAAGTGCCGAGGTTGTTCGTTATAAATCATTTGATGGTCTTGATATTCCAGCCATCTTCTACAAACCTCTTATTGCCAATAAGAATAATAAAGTTCCTGCTTTGGTTTGGGTACATGGTGGACCAGGCGGTCAATCAAGAGTTGGTTACTTTTCGCTGATTCAATATCTTGTTAATCATGGTTACGCAATCCTTGCCGTGAATAATAGAGGAAGTAGCGGATATGGTAAAACATTCAACAAAATGGATGATCAGAATCACGGGGAGAAAGATTTAATGGATTGCGTATATGGTAAAAAATATCTTCAAACTTTGGAATATATAAACCCTGAAAAGATTGGTATCATTGGTGGTTCATATGGTGGTTACATGACAATGGCAGCAATGACATTTCAACCCGATGAGTTTAAGGTTGGTGTAAACCTATTCGGTGTTACAAACTGGTTAAGAACCTTAAAATCGATTCCTCCATTCTGGGCATCATTCAAAAAAGCTCTTTATGCAGAAATGGGTGATCCTACAACTGCCGATTCCGTTCGTCTTTACAATATATCTCCATTATTCCATGCCGATAAAATTAAGAATCCAGTTATGGTTCTTCAGGGTTCGAACGATCCACGTGTGCTAAAGGTTGAATCGGATGAAATTGTTGCTGCTGCGCAAAAAAACAATATTCCTGTTGAATACGTTGTATTTCCCGATGAGGGTCATGGGTTTGTTAAGAAGGAAAACGAGATAAAAGGGTATGGAGCAATTCTAGTTTTCTTGGATAAATATTTGAAGGAGGAAGTTAAGAAGTAGTAGGTTTGATTAACTCAAGGTGCTGGTTGCTAGATGCTGGTTGCCGAAAGCTTATTATTTAACGTGAACTCGATGTAAGCATAACATATTGATCCCAAGCATAGTGTTAAATTATTGCTTTGTCATGTTGAACGGATTGAAGCATCTGGATTTTAAACAATCAGATCCTTCGCTTCGCTCAGGATGACAACCTGCATCGAACACATGTTAATTTAATAAAAGATAAGAGGAGAAGAACTAGATACTGTAAACCAAACCAGCAATTTGCAACCAGAAACTAGTAACTTAGGTTTGTATATATCAAAAAAGCTTTGGTTAATTCCAAAGCTTTTTTGTTGTGGTTTTTAGAACAAACCGTGTATCAACGCATCAATCTTGTTAATTACAATCCTTAAATCTTCTGGTCTTTCGGCAAAGTTCATATTATCAACCTCAATAATAAGCATCTTTCCCAGTTTGTAGGATTCAATCCAAGCTTCATATCGCTCATTTAGGCGTTGTAGATAATCAAGACGAATATTCTTCTCGTAATCCCTACCCCTCTTTTGAATTTGGCTTACCAGTGTAGGCACATTACCCCTCAAATAAATGAGTAAATCGGGTGGCTGAATAAGGGAACACATCAATGCAAAAAGATTGGAGTAGTTATTGAAATCGCGGGTAGACATAAGCCCCATAGTATGTAGGTTGGGTGCAAAAATATGAGCATCTTCATAAATAGTTCTGTCCTGAATAACAGTATCCCCTTTGCGGCGAATATCAACAATCTGACCAAACCTACTATTTAAAAAGTAAATCTGGAGATTGAAACTCCAGCGTTGCATATCTTCATAAAAATCGTTTAGGTATGGGTTGTCATCTACATCCTCAAAGTGAGGTTTCCAACCATAATGCTTTGCAAGCAAACGAGTAAGAGTTGTTTTGCCAGATCCAATATTCCCAGCAACGGCTATGTGCATGATGAGGTTTTTTAAGGTTTTTTACAGCTGATTTACGCTTGCTAAAAATACGAAAGTTTGTTAGTCATTTATCATTCTATGGTTACATTTAGCTAACAACTAATTCACTACCATTATAGAATAAAAATTTGCCTCTAAACTTAATGGGGATACAGCTAAATGACACATCGAAAGCCTTAACCTGATTGCCATCCAGAATATATTGAAATAATTTTCCCTCGGAGAAATAAACCATTGAACCGTCAATAAATGTAAAATAGGAATCAATTTTTACTGGAATGTCGCCCATGCGTGCCCCAAAGGAATCGAATCGACAGATACCTTTATTTTGAAAAGCAAGGTAAAGAATTCCTTTATTCTCTTGAATAAAAGTTGGTCTGGTATCAGAAAAAGTCATATCGGGGATTATCTTTTCTCCTGTGGGATTAAAGCTGGAGTCGAAGTAAAGTATCTCCCATCTATTTCGATTGAAAACCCAAAATCCGCCTTTATTGCTTCGACAAACTAGAGTTACATCGCTAATTCCCTTATCTTGAAATTTAATAGGCTCTGATATCTCCGCTACTGCATTGTTTAATATTACAACGGATTGGGAACCTTGATAAAAAACAAGAATTCTAAATGGGTCTAAAACATCAATATATGCGGGATTTCCAAGGAGAATATTGGAATATGAACCGATTTTTTTGAATTGCTTATCGAAACAGATAATCTCGTGGTTATTTACCACCCAAACATTATCAAACTTATCGGCCAGAATAAAACTACATTGAGCATTCGTTTTGCTGGTTGATAAAAGCAGTAGGATTATTAAAGACAAGAAAAGGAGTGGTTTCTTAATCATTGCAGCATCTTTTGCTTAGTTCAATTAGCTCATCAACATATTCACGATTGTTCGATAATCGAGGAACTTTGTTTTGTCCCCCAAGTTTCCCCCTTTCTTTCATCCAGAGGAAAAAGGTTCCATTATTTAAACTTCTAATAATGGGCGGACTAAGAGTAATGCCTTTATATCTCTTTGCCTCATAGTCTGAATTTAATGAACACAATGCATTATCGAGAACTTGCGTGAAAAACTCTAAATCGGCAGGAGGTCTTTCAAATTCTATTAACCATTCATGAGCCCCTTTTGCATTATCATCCATATAAATAGGAGCGGCAGTATACTCTTTTACCAAAGCATCGGTTTTTTCACAGGCTCTTTTCAAAGCATTCTCGGCATTATCAATGATTACTTCCTCACCAAATGCGTTAATAAAATGACGTGTTCGCCCAGTTATTTTTATTTTATGAGGATATTTTGATGTAAACATAACCGTATCGCCAATCATATAACGCCATAAACCGCTGTTTGTGGTAATAACCATTGCATAATTTCGGTTCAGCTCCACATCCTTTACAGTTAAAACTGTTGGGTTAGCATTGAAGGCCTCTTCTGCCGGAATAAACTCATAGAAGATACCATAATCGAGCATCAGCAGCATATCATCGGTGAGAGGATCGTCCTGAATGGCAAAAAAACCTTCGCTAGCATTGTAGGCTTCCATGTAGTTCATGGATGGAGATGGGATAAGTTTGCGAAACTGCTCACGATATGGGGTAAAGTTTACCCCTCCATGCGTAAAGAGTTCCAAATTTGGCCAAACCTCAAGAAGATTCTTTTTCCCTGTAACGTTGAGTATATGCTTTATCATTACAAGATTCCACGAGGGAACGCCAGCAATGTTGGTTACGTTTTCCTTAATGGTTTCTTTAGTCAGCTGCTCAAGCTTCTCCTCCCACTCGGGGATTAGAGCAACCTTCTGGCTTGGAGTTCGAATAAAATCTGCCCACCAAGGGATATTCTCAATTAGAATAGCCGATAGATCACCATAGTAGGAGTCAACGCTGAAATTATCAATCTGATGGCTTCCTCCAAGGGTTAATCCCTTACCTTTAAAAATCTCAGAATCAGGGTGAAGATTAGTGTAAATTGCTAAAATATCACGCCCGCCTCTGAAATGACACTCCTCCATGGCTTCGGAGCTAACGGGGATAAATTTACTTTTATTGGAAGTAGTTCCCGATGATTTTGCAAACCACTTAATTGCGCCAGGCCAAAGGATATTGTGATTCCCTTCCCGATGCTTGTCGATATAAGGTTTTATTTCTTCGTAATCGACAATGGGAAGTCGTTGCTGAAAATCGCTGATTGATTTTATCGATTCATAATCATATTTTACGCCATACTCCGTATCCTTAGCTTTACTAATGAGCTTAAATAGCACCTCCTGCTGAACTTCAAATGGGAATTGGCGAAAGAGTTCTATTTGATGTAATCGTTTAGTATTTAACCAGCTAAAGATTGAGTTTAGTAAGGGCATAATCGGTGATTGTTTTTTTTAAGTTCAAAACAAATATAGGAAAAAAAGAGGAGATGTTTGTAGATGCGCTTTTAGGGTAGGAGTTGGGTTGATGTAATGACGTTTCTTTTGTTGGTTTATTTATTGGAATAGCCCTACCAGTAATGTTTTATATTTGATTTTTATAAAAAATCGCAAAATGCGATATATTAGGATATGGTTGGAGAGTGGTTTTTTATAAAACACTCTGTATCGTCCTGAAAAAAGTTGACAGATTTTTCTAATCCTAAGCGGAGTTGACAAAACATAATTTTCGGGTAATGATGAGCCGGAAGATAGTTTTGCTTCAGACAGAAGGGGCTAGATGCCCCGCC